>NZ_JAYGHG010000014.1:0-95966 GCF_034931085.1 Nodularia harveyana UHCC-0300
TTAGAACCAAAAATTAAATCAACGACTGGTAAAATAGCGGGGTTTGACTTTGGACTCAAAACATTTTTAACTTGCTCCGATGGAACTTTAATTAGCTCACCTCAATTCCTGAAACAGTCTCTAAATGGTATCAAAAGAGCTAGTAATAACCACTCCAAAAAGATAAAAAGGTCAAATAATCGTGAACGAGCTAGGAAGAACTTAGTTCGTAAACATGAAGATGTTTGTAACCGTAGACGTGATTGGTTTTGGAAATTAGCTCATCAATTGACAAACAAGTTTGATATTTTATGTTTTGAAAACTTAAACCTCAAAGGTATGCAACGTCTTTGGGGTAGAAAAATATCGGACTTAGCTTTTGGAGAATTTATACAAATATTAGAATGGGTAGCCAAAAAGAAAAATAAACAAGTTATTTTTGTAGATAAGTGGTATCCATCTAGTAAAACTTGTTCTCATTGTGGGCATATTTTAGAAAATCTAGATTTATCTGTTAGACAATGGCGTTGTCCATCTTGTCAGTCAATTAATAGCCGGGATGAAAACGCTGCTAAAAATATTCAAATGGTTGGGGCATCAACCATTGGGTTAGGTGATGTTAGACTGGCTACGTCAGCAATTGCTGTTTGACCCCAGAATCCCCACGCCTTTAGGCTGGGGAGTATGTCAATTTTAGTTAAATTTTTAAATGTTTGAGAAATGGGGTAAATACGGGTGTGATTTCCGAGCGACTCGCAACTAAAGTGGGGAAAGAGCGATCGCTATAATCTTCCCCTGGTGACAACGGAAAGGGCTGATCTTTGAGAGATGTCCAACTACCACCCGCAGCCTGTACAATCACCCAAGCCCCGGCGATGTCCCAAACCTTTGGTGTAGCTTCAATTCCACCCAGTGTAGCCCCAGTCGCAACTGTGAGAAAATTATAACTAGCTACCCCCAGCATCCGCATTTTGCAGGGAAATCCTGTTTGAATTACGGAAGTGCTACGGGAACAGAAGTTAAAAAAGTGATTGTTACTGGGAGCATCACTACTGGTATGGATGGGGTGATGATTGAGAAAAGCCCCTGATGGTGTAGTTAATCCCGATGAACCAGGCCAGAAACCGTGAAAAGTTTGACCTAGTGGGGGAACGTAAACATAGCCAAAAATTGGTGTCCCTTTATATAGCAGTCCCAGAGAAATTGACCAGATGGGCAGACCTCTAGTAAAGTTGGTCGTCCCATCCAAAGGGTCGATGACCCAGCACCATTCTGTACCGGGAAAAACTTTGTCGTTTTCTTCGCTTAAAATGCCATGATCAGGAAAACTAGAGGCGATCGCATCACAAATTTCCTGATCTGCCCATTTATCAGCTTGGGTGACTAAACTACCGTCAGCTTTTTGGGAAGCTTGCACTTTGCCAAAATCTTGCATCAGTTGCTTTCCCACTCTAGTAGTGGTGGTTTCAGCAAAACTGAGAATTGTTGTCCAAAAATCATTCATCAATTAATTCTCGCCCAAAACCGTTCCTGAGCCAAGATACTTAGTCTAAATCACTTTCTAAAACAGCTGCGATCGCCTGTTTAGCATTGGTTTGAAATTCCCTGACGTTAACTCGGTTCAGGAACACCACAGCCAAAAGCATTCCCAGTGCTTCAATCACAAACACTAAACCATAAGCCATGACTGCTTGTGAAAAAATCCCTTTACCCACATCCAACACCGCACCACCAGTTATCGTAGCCACACCCCGCGAAATTGCCTGTGCTAAACCCCAAGCGCCAATAAATGTTCCAGCCGTTTCTGCTGCGGTTAAATCTAGCATTAAGCTAATCGCCCCGGTTGTAGTGACACCAGATGTCAGACCATAACAAAATAAAGCACCTTTAAACAGTTGTTGATTAGCAGTAAAACCGGATAAAATTACCAATACAAAGGAAAATGCCACCAAAAAACAGCCCAACTTAGCGGTTTTTTGTTTACCTATGCGTGGCACAACTAAGAATCCAGTGCCAACCATACCAATCAGCGTCCCGATTCCAGAATAAGCATTGAGTATAGTTGTTTCCGCCACAGACATTCCAAAAACTTCACCGCCATAAGGTTCAATCACAGGCTCTTGCATGAACAAACTGATGGTGAGAACTAATAAAAAGCTAAAAAATAGACCCGTTTGGCGACTAGCTGTGAGAACTTTCAAGGCTGTCCGCAGAGTAATTTTATCTTCTCTTGCGATCGCCGTTGAGCGCAAGCCATAACGCGAATATTTTTGCTCCACCTTGTATGTAGATAATAAAGATAATCCAAAAACCACGACTGGGAGAATGAAAAATAAGCGGTTAATGGAATTTTGTAATGCTGCTAACTTTTCGGGTTGACTGTAAAGAGATGTTAGCGTAGCGTCTAAGACTTCTGACTCTGGTGCTGCTGGTAATAATACGGAACTAATGATTGCACCGATGATAATGCCTACTATTAACATTGACCAGACGACACCAACTAATTGAGAGCGATTGTCTTCATCGGAAACATCCACTAACAAAGCAGCGAAAGGAGTAGAACTAGAACTCAATGCCAATCCATAGAAGGCGAAAATCCCTGCTAGCAAAGCCACCCAACCATAAGTTTGTAATGTCCAACCCTGGGTATAAAAACTAGCTCCTAATTGCCATGTTGCTTGTACGGCTAAAAAGGATGTGGTCACAAATGCAGCCGCACCGACACAAACATAACCAGTGCGATGATGTCCTAAAAATGGTTTTGCATCAGACATTTGACCAAACCACAGTCTGGCTGGTGCGACTAATTGATACATCGCTATGGTTCCGGCTACTAAAGTCGCTGGAAGTGCTAATTCCTTAATCATGATTCGATTCAGGACTCCGAGAGTCAGAAGTGACATGATCCCTAATCCCATCTGAAATAAACCTAACCGAAACATCGTCAGGATATTGATTTTCGGTATAGCCTGGGAGTCTGTTTCAGAATCAAATATTTCGCCGTTTGCCATCACTATTTTTGCATAAGGGTTACAAACTCTAGAGTCTCATAAACTATGGAATAAAATTGTTTACTAGAGTTTCAGATATGGGGCGATCGCCATCTATAGGACTACTATTTGATTATTGAACAAACACGTAGGGTGTGTTAGCGGTAGCGTAACGCACCAAAGCCTTAATAACGGTGCGTTACGGATTTCATCCTAACGCTACAATACTTATTTTTTTCAGAAATCAAATATGATTCCTATTGCTGTATCATTAATATTTAACAATTAGTAAAATTATTTAGGTAATCAAAGACATGGAAAATATATTAAATCAATACTGTAAACAATTGATGAAATTAGAGATATTTATCATTCACAAAGCTTCTACGGTCATTGAACCCTCTTAATTTGACTGAGATAGCTTTACAACTTTCCTCTAAATCAGCGAGAACTGAAGTGCTTCTAACCCCGTCAATTTCATTTTCGTCATAATCAATGCCTGGGACTGAAGTACACTTGGTGACGGCGCATCTATTCTATAGATAATAGGGTTGGGAAGAACTGCTGCCATTAAAGCAGCTTCCTCCGCAGAAATCGCAATTACGCTTTTATTATAAAAATACTGAGATGCTGCTTTAACCCCAAAAATTGTATGATCGAACTGAATAATATTCAAATATATTTCGATAATTCTTTTTTTTGTTAGAAAACCTTCTATGACGAGGGTAATTCCAAGTTCTATTAGCTTCCGAATATAGGATCTTGCTGGCCAGAGAAATAGGTTTTTGACTAACTGTTGAGTTATAGTGCTTCCACCTCGTAGAGGTTTTCCTGCCTTATTGTTTTTGTAGGCTCCATAAATACTAATAGGATCAAAACCAATGTGCCAGGCAAACAAAGGATCTTCTGCAACAAAAATAGCTAAAACTAAATCCTTAGAGATATGATCGTAATCAATCCAATCCAAGTGAATTTGTCTCTGCATCTGCATACTTCTTTGCAGCATAAATGCACTGATTGGAGGATTGACCCATTGTAGTAGTATTATCGGGATAGTAAACATCATTAAAATTATACCGAACATCTGAAAAAAAGGAGGTATTGGAATTATCCCAATGATGATCGCACATAATAACAATACACTTATTTTGGCAGCAATTCGGTACAATTTACTGCAAAACCAAACTAAAAATCCCAAAGGTGTATTTGGAATTCTTGAAGGCATACACGCCCATTCAGGAATCCAGTTTTCTCTCGTTAATTTCATTGATGAATACTATTATTTAAACTACTTTATTTGTGCAGTACATGACTTATAAAATCTTTCATAGGAAATGCCGGACCGGGATCTATTTTTCTATCGGGAGCAATATCGTCATGACCCAGAATACCTTTAAAGGTGTATTCACTATGTAATGCTACAGCAACTTTGATTGAACTCGAAATTTGTTCTTTTGTGTACGTATGCCATCCTGTCGCTATGGACTCGTTCTTATGAATTAGAATATCCACTTCATTATCAGGTATAAGTTTTCCTTCCCAACTTCGCCAAGTTCCGTCATCTTGCCGTTCTAACTTTCCAGCATTTTCAAGCTCAACCCCAATAGAGTATCTATTCAGAGATTCTAATTCGCCCCACTTACTTTGACCTGCGTGCCAAGCCATTCTGTTAAATGGAACCATCTGGCATATTCTTCCATCACGCCCAATCACAAGATGGGAAGAAACTTTTGCTCTACGCTGGGAAAACCACTTGACTGTGTTATCAAAAGACGTATTAGCTGTATAGTGCATAACTAAATAAAATGGCTCGAGGATTCCGGACTTATTCGGTGTTCTGATGAAATCTACAGGTTTCCCATTTTCGCCGTGTAGTATGTGCTTTTTGACAACCATAATTGTTTTTTTAGCTTCACAACTATATGTACTTTTCTTGGCTTGGATTCCTAAAAATGTAATAATTTTTTTCATGATTATTTACTAGATATATTAATTAATCTCCGTCCAATTCTTAAACGGGTCTTAATACCCATACCAGAAAACGGCGAAGCTAAAAATGCCCCTATGCACTGTTAGGGAGTCTCAATTATCAGAATTAGCATAAATGATCTGTCAAATCCTACTCTCACGTTTATGTGTAGCGTTAAACTATAAAAGTAAAGAAATGTAAATAAAATAAATATTCAACGTAAAAAATATCATATTAGGACAAAATAGACCAAGTGTTACATCCCTGCGTATTGGTACTTGGGCTTGGGGTGATAAGCTTTTGTGGAATTATGGCGATCGCATTGACATCCTTTAACGCCTAACCGTTGTTGATGTAAGAGGTGTGAGATAAACAGTGTGTGATCTTAAGTTTCAGAGATGGCAATCTCTAGATTAAAATTTCCGTATACGGATCAGGGCTGGGTGACCTAAAGCTGAAGTTTTGTTTCCAGGAGATTTACTAATCAATATTAAATGAGAATAGAATCCTGTACAAATTCTAATGATGATTCTGAATCCCACATCCTTTTTCCAGCAGAAGTGAGATTTTCATAACTGATTTCAGTTAAACAAACTAATTCATCTCCTTGTCGATAACCGGGATTTTTTTGGGCAAAAAATTGGATATGGGGTTTAGTCCGTCTTCCTGCGGGGATTTCAATTAACCCCTCGCGGAGAATTTGGGGATGCTGGAAATCTACGATCCCAGTAGCTTCTTGGTATAATTTACCATAATATTCCCTTGCCAAACTCGCCATCAGATAACTCACATCACTAGGTGTTGTGACATCATAACGGGGATAGAAATCTTGCCAAAAGGTGGGGAGAAAACGATAAGTCCGAAACCCAGAACAAATTAGCAGCCAGTATAGTTTATTTTCACTATATTGTTGACGCAGAAAATTGACGGCAGCAATCCAACTACGTGGTAGGCTGATACTCGACCACGCACTAGGATCAACGATAGTGTCACCTGAATAGATCACACTAATTTGTTGTCCCGATACAGTCTTGTCACATAACATCAAAGTGGAAAAACCTTTGAGGACATTTGTTTGATCTCGCAATAATAAGACCCAGTTTTTACGCTCTAGATCAATATTAAATCCTTCCCAGGAAACACCTTGAAAGTGATTTTGCAGTAGCGCATACATGACTGTGCGATCGCTTGACTGCAACTTCTCCACAGGAACCAGTAAACTCTTCATTATTCATCAATTACCTAAATTTTATTGATAAGATATTTCTAATTAAGAATTTATAAAACAGGGCTTACGCACAAGTGACGGAATAACTCACCACAGAGACACAGAGTACACAGAGAAATCAGGGTTTGAGAGATATTTTGCGTAAGTCCTGATAAAATAGGATAGTCAATTACAATCCAGAAGAATTTAGAACGTTCATCACAGAATTAATAAATTTTTCACCCCAAATGCTCGATAGTAACCCACACACAATAATTAATAGTGATGCCATAGATACTTGAAATAAGTTGACATCGGTAGATGAGCCATACAAAATAGGAATGCTCACCACAAAAATACCCAGAGCAGCACCACCAATAAACTTGTAAATAGCTTTGATAGTCAGAACTCGTTTAGAACCATTCTCTTCAATAGTCATAGTCAGATCCTTTTATTTTGTTAACTCATTCCTAGATGAAAACAAATCTTTTGGTTCTTATATCTTAATGTAGAGATGCTACATAATTGCTAAACGCGGTTTGAGGCTACCCAGTGTGAATCTGTATCCTATTTTTGCAATACGTGGATAAACAAATCCATCGGTTTTTATTGTTGTTGACGAGTCATAAAATTTAACCCTCCCCGAAGAAAAGGGAGGGTAAGAGATATTATTTCATCACTTCGGCTGTCTTCTGTTTATCCAACTTCAGCATCAATACACCTAAAGGTGGTAGACATAAATCCAATGAATAAGGGCGATTGTGCAACGACCAATCATCTGTCCATTTACCACCTAAGTTGCCCATATTACTGCCGCCATAAGGACGGGCATCACTATTAAACAACTCGGTGTAAAACCCTGCTTGCGGTACACCAATGCGGTAGTGAGAATGGGGTTGGGGTGTGAAGTTACAAACCACGACTACAAAATCATCAGAATCCTTGTCATAACGGACAAAGGAAACCACACTATGACGATTGTCGCTGCAATCAATCCACTCAAACCCATCCTCAGCGAAATCCTGGGTATATAAAGCTGGTTCAGAACGATAGAGACAGTTGATGTCCTGGAAAAATTGCTTTAATTGTTGGTGGTCGTCATACTGCAATAATTGCCATTCCAGGTCTGCCCAAACATTCCACTCACTCCATTGTCCAAACTCCATGCTCATAAACATGGTTTTCTTGCCTGGGTGAGCAAACATATAGCTAAATAAACAACGCACATTTGCTAACTTCTGCCATGTATCACCGGGCATTTTACCGATGATGTTGCTCTTACCATGTACCACCTCATCGTGGGACAAAGCTAGCATGAAGTTCTCACTGTGGTTGTACCACATACTAAAGGTAATATTATTTTGATGGAATTGGCGGAACCACGGGTCCATGCTGAAGTAGTCCAGCATATCGTGCATCCAGCCCATGTTCCACTTTAAGTTAAATCCTAAACCGCCTGTGTAGGTAGGCCAAGATACCATCGGCCAGGAAGTGGATTCTTCGGCAATTGAGAGAACACCAGGAAAATAACTGAAAAGATGATGATTTACCTGACGCAGAAAATCTGCTGCTTCTAAGTTTTCTCGTCCACCATATTCGTTAACTAACCATTCTCCTGGTTCGCGGCAATAGTCAAGATAAAGCATGGAGGCGACAGCATCAACCCGAATCCCATCAATATGATACTTGTCAAACCAGAAGAGGGCATTTGCAACCAGGAAATTCCTGACTTCGTGACGATTGTAGTTGAAAACTAGAGTACCCCATTCTTTATGTTCACCTTTGCGGGGATCGGAATGCTCATAAAGGTGAGTACCATCGAAGAAGGCTAAACCATGACCATCTTTAGGAAAGTGACCGGGAACCCAATCGACAATTACGCCAATATCATTAGCGTGACATTGGTCAACAAAATACATGAAATCTTCAGCGCTGCCAAACCTTGAGGTAGGGGCATAGTATCCTGTTACTTGATAACCCCAAGACCCATCAAAGGGGTGTTCGGCGATGGGTAGTAGTTCTAAATGGGTGTATCCCAATTCTTTGACATAGGGAATTAGTCGGTCTGCTAGTTCTCTGTAGGTGAGGAATCGTGCGCCTGGTTTGAGTTCGGAAACTACAACTACGGGTTCTGTCTCACCATTTGGTAATGTAGCTGGTTCAGAACTGGAGGCGTGTAACCAAGAGCCTAAATGCACTTCGTATACTGATACTGGTTGGGTAAGAGGGTCTGTTTGACGACGCTTTTCCATCCAGTTTTGGTCAGACCAAGTATAGGCGTTTAAATCAGTGACAATGGATGCTGTTTTGGGACGGGGTTCTTGCTGGAAACCGTAGGGATCGGTTTTTTCGTAAATATGTCCTTCAAAGTTTTTAATTTCATATTTGTAATGCTCTCCTACGCCGATTTCCGGGATGAATAATTCCCAAATCCCGGTGGGGCCTTTTCTCATCTGGTGTTTACGTCCGTCCCAGAGGTTGAAATCTCCTAGTAGGGAAACGTTACGCGCATTGGGGGCCCAAACGGCAAAATAAACGCCTTTTACACCGTTGATTTCTGTGGGATGCGCTCCCATTTTTTCGTATATGCGGTGATGATTGCCTTCGGAGAACAAATGTAAGTCAAAGTCTGTCAAGTTGGGGGAACGGAAGGCGTAGGGGTCATAAGTTACACGCTCATGCTCACCTTCTTTGATGCGTAATTGGTAGTTTGTCAGTTCTGCTATTTCAATTGTGCATTCAAAGAAATGCGGATGATGTACTGGCTGCATTGGGTATTCCTGACGTTGCTCAGGAAGAACTACCGATGCTGCACTCGCATTTGGTAGGTAGGCTCGTACAGCCCAAACTTTTTTACCATTTTGTTCTATGCAATGAGAACCTAGTATTTCAAAGGGATCGTGATGCTGATTCCCGACTATACGGTTAACCTGTTCTGCAACAATTGTGGTCATGGACATGAAGCTACCTACGTCTCAATAAATTAATTGAATGATGTACTCCCATTGCTGACTATGTAGAGTACAGTCTGCATGGTCTTACTAGCAGTAAATATTATTGTTTACATTTATTTGTAATTTCGTCGCTACCGTTATCCTACATCAGAATGGGGACTGGGAAGGTGTAATAATTGTTTTGCTAAATGTCTAGGAAGGGAAAAATTTGTAGTAAGGCTTTACGTAGTTTTATGAGGTAAATAGTTTCCCGGATACTGGTACTCAGTTTGGGTGGAGGACTGATTTGTATTTGTTCTTGTAATTCTGCGTATTCAGCAGCATTTAGGGATTTACCATCTATTGGCGATCGCGCGTCTATAATAATTTCTGTCCGTAATATTTCTTCTGGTATATCTTCTGGTGGTGGTAATGCTATTACACTCTGTCCCCAACTGCTAGCTAAGGACACCAAGATAGTAGTAATAACAGTTAAAATTCCCAAAAATATGGTCTGGTTTGGCTTCATTTTCCCTACTCCCCATTGCTTCACAATCCCGGCGGTAATGGCTCATAACATAGTTGATGGACTTGTATAATTCGTTCAAATAACCAGGGATATTCTTGACGATAATGGGGAATGAGTGATAGAGGACTCAGTAAGGCGGCGGCGGTTAGGTCTGCTACACTTAGGCGATCGCCAACTAAATAATCACGTTTTCGCCACCGAATAGATAACTCATCAAATGCAATAGCTAGTCTCTTCTGAGCTAATTCTACACTAGCCTGGTTGATGCCATATTGTTGACGCACCACTGAGATTACTGTCTGGCTCAAAAGTGAAGGGTCAATTTGCTTACCTTCCCCAGCCCGAAACTGATAATATACAAACCTTGTAGCTGTACCAATGCTTTCATCTAACCAATCCTCTAGCATCCAGGCTTCTGTTTGCTGTTCATGATCAGGTAGAAATAAACATGGTTCTGTTTGGTAAGTTTCTAGAAATTTAAAAATTTCCGTAGAATCCGCGATCGCATTCCGTTCACCCTCTATTTCCGGTAACAAAACGGGCAAAGTCTTTAAACCAGTCAGGGGCTTAACTCGGAAAATATGCAAACCAGGAGTGAGATTTTCAATTTTATATTTAATTTGCTTATAGCCTAGTCCCAGGCGAGCTTTGCGACAATAATGGGATGTACTAAATTGCAGTAGCAACATAAAATCATCTTCTGTAAAAATTAAGGTAGATTTTATACGCTTAACTACTAAATCTTCAAAAGAAAAACTTTTAATTAACAATTAAAACAGGAGTCAGACTTACGCAAGAGTCAGAAATTACTAACCACAGAAGCCGCAGAGAATACTGTGGAATAAGAGTTTCAGAGTGTTCCTGCGTAAGTCCTCAAAAGGACACTTGCTCCCAGATGGAACCGTATATACCAGTGTCCTTTCTTTCCGCTCTTAATCACAGACTTTACTGCACTTAAACAGAAAGTTTTATATGCTTTTTCACAACATAATTAACTAACTTTGTGTAGTAAATTACACTATTAAGAGCTTTTTTCTGAAACCAGATTTCTCCAACAGAAATTTATGGAGTGCTTTCAGGTGCAGGATCAGGGGTAGCAGCACCGTCAGAAGGCTCACCAGGTGCAGGAGGTGCCTCTGGAGTTGCATCAGGCTGAGGAGCAGGTTCACAGGCTCCCAGAACCGCAGCCATCCCTAACATCAGAATAAAACCAAAGATTTTTGTTTTCATCATAAACTCCTCTTTCACCAAATAATGGCGATAAAAAAATTCGCCTGTTGAATAAGATAACCTATTTATTGCTAATTTTTGAAATGCTTTGTACTGAGATTTCCCAAAGTAATACTTTAGGTTGATTTTTTGGGTTTTAGTGATGATGTAGTCAACTAATTAATCTATGTAATTAAGGATTACAGTAACCGGACAGGTAAATCTACATTCACCAAGTTGGTAGATAACCAGATAACCAAGACCTGAAATTAAAAATTACTGATTTTCCTCATACAACACTCTGTAAATATTATAACCAGCAGAAATAAATAAAAAGCTGATGCTATCAGATTTTTGCCTTTTGGTGAAAGAGGGGTAATAGGGTCTTGCCCCTTGCTGCCTTGTGTTGCCATACTTTAAATACAATACAACTCAGAGATTTTGAAACTCTCCCCTTGAGAAAACACACGGAGATGATTAGTTCAACATTCGTGCAACCCCCTATGGTAAGAGTTCAAAAGGTGTAGTGTGTTTGGTGTACTGTTGACGCAGAACACGATTCTCACCTTAGCCAAAACAGACAAATGATATAACGTCAAGTATTTTCGATCTAAAAACATTTATGGTTGTTGTTCGTAAATCAGCTATTGCTCAGACAGGTAATTGGTTCCAGCGAAACTCTACCTCATCTAATAGGCGACGGCGCTCCCCGTCTCTAGATTCAAAAATCGAGACTGCATCTACAGATCAGGCCTTACCAGTACCCTCAAAAAAACAACGACGTTCTCCAAAAAAAATGTCCCTTTCTGTGACCGGAGGATTATCAGAAGTTACTAAAGCTTCAGTTCCCCAGGTTAAAAGTCAATCAAATAGAAAAACCTCTAAAAATCAGCAAGCAGGCGAAGGCAGTCTACCTGTAATGACTACGGCCGCCGCTCAACCTTTTTGGTTAGTCCGGTTGTATACCTCACATCGTTATTCCTCAGTTGTCACGTTTTTATTAGTCACAGCAACTCTATGTGTCTATGGTTTGACAGTATATTCTCAAGAAAAATGGGGACAGGGATATAACAGGCTCCAAAATCTACAGGTTGAGGAACGGCAGTTAACCACAACCAACGCCACCCTCAAGAATAAAATGGCGGAGGAAGCAGAACAGGAAGCGACGGGGCTAATTTCACCAACACCAGCTAGGACAATTTTTCTTCCCCCTGCATCTGCAACTGATAGTGCTGATGTTACACAACCTAGAACCCTAGCAAATCCCGTAACGCCCCCAAATACTCCCTCGCCACTAGGATATTAGAGCGACAGTGATCCCAAAACCCTTACTGTAGGGAACTCAGACTCCTGGCGATAACTGATAACTGATTGTTAATACTAAGCAGGTCTATGCAGAAGTCACCAAGTAAATTTAAATTGCGAAATTTTCGGAATCCAGTCTGGAGGAGGACAAACAATACTTCTCCTTTCCGGTTTATGCAGAGGTTCCGCTTTACTTCTCATACTCAAGATCAGGTAACAAATCCTAAATCCCGAGTATTCGTGGTCTGGGGGATATTAATGGCCGCAAGCTTGGGATTAGCTTTTAATTTGTATCGTTTACAGATTCTTCAGGGAGCAAAGCTCACCGAGAGAGCGCGAAACCGGCAAATGGTCAATTTACGGCCTTTCGTTCCCCGTCGTTTAGTGGTAGATCGTCGTAACGATGTCTTAGCTATTGATCGCCCGGTATATACCTTGTATGTTCATCCTAAGCTGTTTAACAAGTCTTCTGAAGAAACGGCAGAGAGACTGTCTCCTATTTTGGATAAAACTCCGGCTGAGTTGGTAAAAACTTTTAAGAGTCGTGAGAGTGGCATTACACTGGCTTCGGCATTACCAGAAGTTAATGCTGACCGGGTGAAAGAATTGCGCTTAAATGGTTTAGAATTGATTCAAAAATATTCCCGATATTACCCCCAAAAGAATGTGGTGGCTGATGTCGTTGGTTATGTAAATGTTGACAGGCTCGGTCAGGCTGGTGTGGAATACAGTCAAGAGAACTTGCTAGAACGTTCTGTGCAGCAAGTCAAGTTGAGTCGGTCGGGTAATGGGAGACTTCTACCAAATCATGCGCCGGAAGGATTTTTAAATTTTGATGATCTCCGACTGAAATTAACTATTGATAGCCGGTTACAAAGGGTCGCCCGGACTGCTTTACAAAAACAGATGGAGAAGTTTCAGGCTAAACGGGGAGCGGTAATTGTCATGGATGCCTCAAATGGTGCTTTATTAGCTCTGACTTCTTATCCTAATTATGATCCCAATGAATACTCCAGTGCTGATATTTCCCTATTTAGAAACTGGACAGTGGCTGATCTTTATGAGCCGGGATCGACTTTTAAGCCTTTGAATGTAGCGATCGCTCTAGAAAATGGCGTAATTAAAGCAGATGATACATTTAATGACTCCGGTTCTATTCAGATAGGTGAAGACACCATTAGAAATGCTAGTCATAGAGGTAATGGCAACATCAGCATTGCCCAAATTCTCCAAACTTCTAGCAACATCGGCATGGTGCAGATAATTCAAAAGATCCAACCAACAGTCTATTACAACTGGCTGCAACGCTTGGGATTAGGTCAAAATATTGAGACAGACTTACCTTTTGGAGTCAGTGGACAGCTAAAAAGTCAAAAAGAATTTCTCGCTTCCCCCATTGAAGCCGCAACTACATCCTTTGGACAAGGTTTCTCTTTAACACCGTTACAGTTGGTACAAATGCATGGTGCTTTAGCCAATGGCGGCAAATTAGTTACACCTCATGTCGTCCAAGGGTTAGTGGATACCAAAGGGCAGATGCATTATTCGCCCAATCTTCCCGCAGCACGTCAAATTTTCTCAGCAGCTACAACCCAAAAGGTAGTAGAAATGATGGAAACTGTTGTATCAGAAGGTACTGGCAGCCCTGCCCAAATTCCCGGTTATCGCATTGCTGGTAAAACAGGCACATCTCAAAAAGCTAGTCCGAATGGGGGCTATATCCCAAATGCACGTATTACTAGTTTTGTGAGTATCTTACCAGTAGAATCTCCCCGCTATGTAGTTTTTGCAGTAGCCGATGAGCCAAAAGGTGCTGATGCTTACGGTTCTACTGTCGCCGCCCCAATTGTCAAAGCCGTGATGGAAGCATTGATTCCCCTAGAAGGTATTCCCCCCAGTCAGGAAATTAAACCGGACTCTCCAGCAAAACAGTAAATTATATTAGGGAACAGGGAAGAGATTCTACTTTTTGTGACATATTTCACTTTTTTCCCTCCACCTACTTAAATATATTCAGGATTGCCAAAAATTAAATTCTTATGTGTCTAGGTAGCTATCCGCTTAAAATTTAGATAGATACAAATAAAGTTTATATAGGGAATTTTAGCCTCCGATAAAATCCCATTATTCCTGATACTGATCTGATATGGACAAATTGCCTCCAAAGCAGCTGATCGAAAGTATTGATCACCAACTACTGCCTAGCTTACAAATTGCCAGTATTGATCCCCATAATCCCATCCAGGTTAACTATCTTCCACAACCCTGGCTGTTACTTGGTACAGGAAATTATGCCGCAGTAGTCTATCACCCTGACTACCCTGAATCTGTAGTCAAGATTTATGCCCCAGGACGGCCAGGCTATGAGGAGGAAGTAGAAGTCTACAATCGTCTAGGTTCTCATCCAGCATTTTCTGAGTGTTTGTATGCCAAGGATAACTTTTTACTCTTGAAACGGCTTTATGGAACTACCCTCTACGATTGTATGCACTTGGGTTTACCTATTCCCAAACAAGTAATTCAGGACATCGATGCAGGTCTTGAATATGCCCAACGTCAGGGACTCTATCCTCATGATGTCCACGGTCGTAATGTGATGATGCACCAAGGGAGAGGATTAGTTGTAGATATCTCAGATTTTCTCCATGTGGAAAGCTGTTCAAAATGGAACGATTTGAAAAAGGCCTATTACTGGTTCTATCTCCCCCTGTTATACCCACTGCGACTGCGTGTTCCATACTCTGTCTTAAATATAATCCGCAGATCTTATCGTCTAGGAAATTCTCTCAAAACTTCTGCGAAACTAGTCCTGAGATTAATGAAGTTTAAATCAAATAGTCAAGTGAAAGGTAGAAAGTAGGCAGTATGATTGAACACAGATAAAACTGAGAAAAACTATGATTGATAAGTCTGTTTCAGTGTTGCTTCTATAGAACCTATACGTTGGTAAGTCTCTATTAGTTCATGGGATTTAGTTTTTCGATGGGCTAGCATATCTTTTAAAGGCGTTAATAAATGCACATCTGTATCATTACCCAGGGAAACTTCAGCTATTTGTAAAAGTTTGGCAGCATTCTCCAAAATATCTGGATGATCAAAACCTTCTTTAGCAGAAATTTGGTGTAAATCTGCATCAGGTGTAATTGCCCTACCCAGTAGAGTTTTATCTAATATCAAACCTTTCAATAATGCTAATAAAGCCCCATAGATAGAAAAATCATCACAACTATCACAAGCTTTAAATTCAATCCGTCCTACTTCCGCAGGAATCCGCGCTACTTTTGTTAATGAAGGTACACTATTAATTAGCTGTTCTTGTTTCTCCACAAACACTAGGGCTGCTGATCTTTTTCCAGTTCTGACAAAAGTTCGTACTGATAAACCATCCCATAATTCGCCGTGATAAAAAGGAGAACTATAACTGAAAGGCACGATATAAGGACTATAATAAGTTAACTTTTTACCAATATCAATCACATTTTCAATCGGTAAATCTCCCACTGAAATATTTAAATCTGGTCCATAAGTTACCATGTAAATATTGGCGGTGCGTTCATCAGGATAAGTCTGTAACTGTTTGAGTTCATAATCATTTAAAGGGGGTTGAGGCTCAAATACCGTTTGATGGGGGTTGAAGCTAGTTAAAACTGGTGTAAAACCGTAGCTAGTCGCCATCTCACGCAATAAGTGAAAACTTTCTGATAATTCAGTTAAAGTGCTTTGAATATCAGAGTGGATAGTAGTTCTAATTTCAATCCCTTTAGGTAGACAATCAATTACTTTGTCAGAATCAGCAAATCTTTCAAAACCTTCGATATACCATCTCTTTTCCCTAATACCAGCATCACCAACTCGCAATTGTGAATAATCGTCGGGGTAGGTGGGTAGTTTTTCGACAATTTGATTAAAGTCAGCAAATTTAGTCTGGGAAAAATCAGCAAATTTTCCTGACTGGTTGAGGAAAGCGACTTCATGCTCAATGCCAAAATAAAATTTCATGTATATTTAATGATAAGTAGTTAGCGTTGTCTAGTTAATTTGGTGCTACTTGTATCTCTTCTAGGATTCTATTGAGATAGTTTTGTATTAATTAATGTATCAAATTTGTAGTCAATTCCGCTAAAAATTTTGGGTAATTGTAAATTGTTCAATGTGTGTTGATGCTGTTTTAAATGAGCAGAGATGAATTAATTATAGTTTTTGAAGTGATATGAGATGAAGTGTAGATTTACTGAGAAACACATCCACACTAATAAATTAACTGATGAAAAATAATTATCAATTTGATTCTTTTAGACAAATTTATACAGTTGACCTAATTAAGCCTGTTAGGAATGGATATCTCCGATCGCACTGATCAGCCGCACAAGTACTGTGTATCATAATTTAAAGTACCTTAGTCTAGATTCAGAGGTGTGATTATGACAAGTGTTGTGGAATCTCCTTACAGCAGTGAACAAATTACCGCTTGGTTACGTGGTCTGCTGACAGTTGCTTGGGCTGATGGTCACTTTGATCCTGAAGAACAGGAATTAATTACTAGTTGGACCAAGGATGAATTAGCGCTGGGGATTGAGTTAGATTCACTGGAGATAATTACACCAGAAGAATTAGCTGCTAAGTTGGGTAAAAAAACAGCAGCAGCCGAAAATTTTACTCGTACAGCTGTGATGGTGGCGATCGCTAATGGTACATATTCCCCCAGCGAAGATCAAGTCATGCAACAGTTGTACACCGCTTTAGAACAGCCACAAGACATCCTCGAATCCTTACGCCATACCCTAGTACAAACAGAAGAAATTTCCACCCTAGCAGCACCTAAAGAACCGCCACAAGAATTACTCTGTCCTCTGCGTGACTGGCTAGACGGACTAGAAATCAAAGATCCCAGAGTCGCCCGTTTCTTGTGCAGAATGATTCCCCCTCAGTGTCCCTTTGAACGGGATGTAACTTTATTTGGACGCAAAATTGTACATATACCGCCATTATGTAAACTCAACCCGCTATACGAACAACTCGTAGGTTTACGTTTTCGCTCTCTTTCCTATTTAGCAGATGAATGTGGTGAAGATATTTCACCATATATTTAAGTACTGAGTGCTTCCATGTTGAGTGGTGAGTTACAAGTAAAGAGTAAGGAATTACAGGTTTATTAAAACTTATAATTTAGAACTCACAACTAACGACTCAAAAATTATGCAATTTATTGACCAAGCATTAATTGAAGTAGAAGCTGGTAAAGGTGGAGATGGTATCGTCGCCTTCCGACGTGAAAAATACGTACCAGCCGGCGGTCCCTCTGGTGGAAATGGGGGACGTGGAGGTTCCGTAATTTTTGTGGTTGATACCAACCTCCAAACTTTGCTGGACTTCAGATACAAGCATCTTTTTAAAGCCGATAATGGTGGACGTGGTGGACCAAAGAACTGTACCGGGGCGAATGGTAAGGATTTAATTATTGAAATTCCTTGTGGTACGTCTGTTTATGATGGTAGTACAGGTGCTTTACTCTGCGATTTAGTTGAACCTGGACAGCGTTTTCGGGTCGCTGAAGGTGGAAAAGGTGGATTGGGAAATCAGCATTTTTTGAGTAACCGTAACCGCGCTCCAGAATATGCTTTACCTGGACTGGATGGAGAAATGAAGGTGCTACGCTTAGAGTTGAAACTTTTAGCGGAAGTGGGAATTATTGGTTTACCAAATGCTGGTAAATCTACACTAATTTCTTCTCTATCAGCCGCACGTCCCAAAATTGCGGACTATCCTTTTACAACTCTAATTCCTAATTTGGGTGTAGTCAGAAAACCCACTGGTGATGGTACTGTTTTTGCTGATATTCCCGGTTTGATTGAAGGTGCTTCCCACGGTGCGGGTTTGGGATACGATTTCTTACGTCACATTGAACGCACCAAGGTTCTGTTACACCTGATTGATGCGACTACCGAAGATGTGATTGGAGAATATAAGACAATTAAGCAGGAATTGCAAGCCTACGGAAGAGGTTTAGCCAAGCGTCCTCAAATTTTGGTGCTGAATAAAATTGATGCAGTTGACCGGGAAACTGTTGATTTAGAAGCGCTAGCTATCGAACTTAATCATCTCTCTCTGTGTCCGGTTTTCTTAATTTCAGCAGTTACCCGCTCAGGTTTAGAACCAATGTTACAAGAAGTTTGGGGAATCCTTGACCAAATGAATGCGGCTGAGGAAGAAGTGGAGGTTTTGCGGTAAGTAAAGAAAATCAGTTAACTGGTTAAAACTGTCAAGACTGGTTTTATCGAATTTAGCTATCTGTTTTGAGGGTTCCAGGATTCTGGAACTGCTCGAAATTTAGCTAAAATAGTTTAGAGGATGTTTGGTATGTCAAAAGATAATTAACCACAGATGAATATGTATTTCATTTCAATTAAAAGTGATGTAATTGAATGAGAAATGAAAAATAATGATTATGCAATTAGAAGAACAACGCTATTATTCGCCTGAAGAATACCTAGAAATAGAAGTAGATTCAGAAATACGCAACGAATATATTGATGGTCAACTTATCCCCATGACAGGCGGAACACCCAATCACAACCAACTTGCTGGTAACTTTTATTCCTTCCTAAATGTCGCTCTCAAGCGTCAACCTTATCGAGTTTTTATTGCAGACCAACGCCTATGGATACCTAACAGGCGCATTTACACTTATCCTGATGTGATGATTGTGCAAAGTCCTTTAGAATATCAGGAAGGGAGAAAAGATACCCTCACTAACCCGGTGATGATTGCTGAGGTGTTATCAAAGTCTACTAAAAGTTATGACCGCGATGAAAAGTTTTCTGCTTATCGCACAATTAGCAGTTTTAAAGAGTATATTCTGATTGATCAGTATACTATGCACGTTGAGCATTACTGCAAGACTGATCAGAATAAATGGATTTTTTCTGAATATGATAATGGGGATGTGACTTTAAATTTAGCTGCTGTTCCTTGTCAAGTTTTGCTAGCTGATATTTATGACCAGGTGGATTTTAGTGTGGTGGAGTAGAAGAATTTCACGCAAAGGCGCAAAGTCGCAAAGGTTAGACTTTGAGAAACCAGTTTTGGCGATACATGAGATAAGCTATTGCTAGCCAGAATAAGAGGGTTATGAGGGCGAATAAGAATGAACCGTTTAAAGTACCCGCCCATGATGCGAAAATGTTTTGGTAAATCCAGTTGTAGGTGCTGATGGCGGTTTCACCTGTGCCGATTTTGGTTCTAACTAAGATTTTAATTAATAAGATGGATGCTGTGAAGAGGGCGATCGCATTTAATCCCATAATTTCAAAAGGTTTACCCCAGCGCCGTATCTGTCTCACTTCAATCAGTTCATAGCAAGCTGCTAACAATAATAAAGCCCAACCACTACTAAACATCACATAGGAACTTGTCCACAGTTTTTTGTTGATGGGAAATATCCACCCCCACCCCCAACCAATAATTAAACAACCAATTCCAAATAATCCTAACCCTACACTCACCCGTGTTTTTACGGGTTGATTGCGTATCCATTGCCCTGTAAAATACCCAATAAGAACATTAACAATAGCGGGAATTGTGCTAAATAATCCCTCTGGATCTCCTAAATTTTCATAGCCATCACCTGCGTATAAGTGGACTGGGGGAATAACTAAGCGGTCGAAATAAGCGCCAAAGTTACCTTCCCGCGTCAGTACACCCGCGCCATATTCGGGAACTGGGACATACATCATGGTTAGCCAATAGCCGATAAGTAAAGCACCTGCAAGTAGCCATTGTCCTTTGCGTGGGAGGTTGAGAACTGCTAAAGAAGCCAACAGGTATGTTAAACTGATACGCTGTAATATTCCCATAATGCGGATTTTACTGATATCAAAAGTCCAAATTCCCTGATTCCAAAAGCCGTTGAGTAGTAAACCCAAACCAAAGAGAATGGCGGCGCGACGGAATATCCGGGAGTAACCCTTTCCGGTGTACTTTGATAAAGAAAAGGACATGGCGACACCGACAATAAACAGAAAGAAGGGAAATACTAAGTCTGTGGGTGTGCATCCGTGCCAATCTGCATGGGCTAAGGGGGGGTATACATCACCTGCTACTCCTGCCATATTGACTAAAATCATAGTAGCTATGGTGATACCGCGAAAAACATCCAGTGATGACAGGCGCATAGAGGAAATTTTTTTTGTTAATTAGTAGTATTAAATCTTATTTTAGAGACTGATTTTTATACCTTTGCGCCGTTGCGTGAGACAAAACAAACTCATCCAAACAACTTAAAATGCAGCTAGCACCCCTGTTCCCCTTTGTTTATCGCATTCTTAAACCGAGTTTTCCTGATTGTCTTTGGTGTGGTAACGTTTATGATCGGGCGATCGCACTCACGTTTGATGATGGACCCCATCCGGAATACACACCCCAAGTATTAGCTGTATTAGACCATTACAATATTAAAGCTAGTTTTTTTTGGTTGGGTACTTGTGTCAACCGTTATCCAGATATTGCCAAAGCAGTATGCGATCGCGGACACTGGATTGGATCACATGGTTACAATCATCGCTCTTTTCCCACACTTTCCCCAAATGATCTGCAAAATACTTTAGAAAAAACTCAAGCCGCCATTTACAATGCTTGTGACTTGACACCCGAACAAGTATGCGATGTGCGACCACCCAACGGTTTATTTACTCCCCAAACCCTACAATTATTCTTTAAGTGGAATTACCGCCCAGTCATGTGGAGTGTTGTACCAGAAGACTGGGTAAAACCAGGAGTATCTACTGTAGTACAACGAGTTCTCAAACAGGTAAAAAACGGATCATTGATTGTTTTGCATGATGGTATTTGCGGTGGACAAGATGTCGCTGCGACTATCAAAATCCTAATTCCACAACTGCTACAGCAAGGCTATAAATTTGTGACTGTTGATACTCTGTGGCAAGATAAAACTAACCATCAATTCACAATCAGCCCATAAGGAAATCTGAATGATTTCGGTTGAATTTTTCCTCTTCCATAGCTAGAACATCAGCATTAGTATTTGTAGCTACGGCTGAGTTTTCAGTTCCCAACAAACTATGTATTTCACCAAGTGAACCAGGTGCAGATACAGATGTTGCTGATGATTCCTTCATATCTTCAATTAGGTCTTCCACTTGGCAATTCAAAGCCTTGCAAAACCTAATGATTCTTTCAATATGGTCTGTCCCAGTTCTACCGCTTTCCCAATTTTGGATAGTGCTTTCAGTCACACCTACAAGGCGCGAGAGTTCAAGCTGGGTTAGGCCTGCTTTTTCACGCAGCAAAGCAATCCTTGGTTTTGGCTTGTGTTTCACAGCTATAGCACTTTTATCTTATCTATAGTCGTATATCCTATCACTAAAGAAACCACAGCCTATACAATTACTCAAAAAGTTATATTTGAATGAAATTTATTGAGAAGGCGAATATTGTTCACTACTACACAACCAAAGTCTAATTAGTTGACACTCTTCAGCCTAAAGGCGTGAGGATTCTTCGTTCATAGACCCAACTTGCTCATACAGGATTTCTCCAGTATGAGTAGAGGTCGAATCTCCTGAAGCGTTCACCTCGACTACGCTCGGTGAGCGAAGCCGAACCGAAGTTCCCGTATGCCCTACGGTACTCAAGGCTAATTGCAGAATGGTAAACTAAGGCAAAACTTAGGGTTCTACGCCCTATTACTGGTTTGTGTGTGTGTAGCGGCGACTTTTATTCGCCTGTATTTTGGTAATTATTCCCTGGAGAAGTTATCCATTCTCACATCTTTCCAAATATCGGAAACTTGCCAACCTGAGTTACCCACAGATTGAATGATGGGATGAGTTCGTAAAGGAATATAGTTAATTTCTGTATTCTCTAAATGTTCTTCATATTCCTCAACTATCGGTTCTGGTTCAGGAATATCATCAGTGTCCACTATCAGACCTTTTTCTTCGGCTTCCTCCATGAGTTTAATTTTATCCATGAGAAGCTTTTCAGATTTTTTGATTAATTTCATTTTAATTTCAATGGTTGTAAAACTGGACATTAAAAAAACGAAGATCTTTAATATTGATTCTGAAAGAGACTAGTGTAGTCTTACAAGAATCTTTAGAGATATCCGCAAAAAGTTATTATTAACTCTGGTGTGAGAAAAATTACTTGGTAAAGAGTATATTAAGGCAATTGTACTTTGACATACTCCCCGCCCTAAAAGTGCGGAGATTCTGGGTTCAAACAACAGTTGCAGGCATAGCCAGTCTTACACCATCTCGCCCAACAGACAATGCCCTGCCTGTTCCCACTACTATATCAGAAAGCCGTCCTAGAAGGACGGGGCTTTAAACCCATTTTTTTGGTAAATATTCACGCATTGATCACAATCTTGAGAAATAGTTTCTACATGATCAAGGGTTTTGCCAAGTTGCTACAACTTTTAAAGGCTACACTCCTGTATTTATAAGTACAATGTTAATCTGATATTTTCTGGCTAAATTGCGTATATAGGCTGTTACCCGGAAAAGTTCGCCGTGGTAGTTGGAGGAAGAATTTGTTTATGGTACGGGATCAGGGTTATCAGGAAGCAGAGAAACGCATTGAAGAAGCACGACGAGACGGTGCAACAACACTCGATCTTAGTGGGATGGGACTAACTGAAGTACCAGATTCGATCGCCTCCCTGACTCAGTTACAAGGGCTTTTCCTCCACAACAACGAACTGACAGCCATCCCAGATGCGATCTCTTCCCTGACTCAGTTACAACTGCTTAACCTCAACAACAACCAACTGACAGCCATCCCAGATGCGATCGCTTCCCTGACTCAGTTACAAGTGCTTACCCTCAACAACAACCAACTAACAGCCATCCCAAATGCGATCGCCTCCCTAACTCAGTTACAACGGCTTTCCCTCTTCAATAACGAACTGACAGCCATCCCCGATGCCATCGCCTCCCTGACTCAGTTACAAGTGCTTGACCTCCGCAACAACCAACTGACAGCCATCCCCGATGCCATCGCCTCCCTGACTCTGTTAAAAGGGCTTTACCTCTCCAACAACCAACTGACAGCCATCCCCGATGCCATCGCCTCCCTGACTCAGTTACAAGGGCTTTTCCTCGACAACAACCAACTGACAGCCATCCCCGATGCGATCGCCTCCCTGACTCAGTTACAAGGGCTTGACCTCGACAACAACCAACTGACAGCCATCCCCGATGCCATCGCTTCCCTGACTCAGTTACAAAAGCTTGACCTCTCCGAAAACCCCCTCAATCCTGAACTTGCTGCTGCCTACGAACAAGGAACTGAAGCTGTATTGGAATATCTGCGGGCAAAAGCAGAACAACAAATCATACTCAATGAAGCCAAATTGATCCTCATTGGTGAGGGTGAAGTGGGCAAAAGTTGTCTGTTAGGGGCATTGCGGGGGGATGAATGGGTGGAAGGTCGCCCCACGACTCACGGCATTGAAATCAAACCTGTCATCGTCACCAATCCCGATAGCGGTACAGAAATCACCTTGAATGGTTGGGATTTTGGCGGTCAACGGGTTTATCGTCCCACGCACCAGTTATTTTTCAGTGCGCCAGCCGTGTACTTGGTAGTCTGGAAACCACGGGAGGGACCCCAGCAAGGTTTTGTCAAAGAATGGATTACCCTGATCAAAAATCGAGAACCGGATGCCAAAGTATTGGTAGTTGCCACCCACGGCGGACCCGGACAGCGACAACCAGATATTGATAGACAAGAAATTCTCGATCAATTTGGTCAAGATACGGTGTTGGGTTTCTTTCATGTAGACAGCAAACCCGCAGGAAATACAACAGATTGCCCTGGGTTAGTAGAATTAAAAGCGAAAATTGCCCGTATTGCGGCATCTCTTCCTGAAGTCGGGCGTTCTGTTCCTGCCAAATGGCAACAGGTACGGGAAATATTGAAAACCAGAAAAGAAGCCTATCTTCCCTACGATGACGTTATTGCCATCTGTGCTGAACAGGGAATTGATGAACAGCAAGCAGAATTATTCCTGGCCATTTCCCACAGATTAGGTCATTTTATCCATTACGATTACGACTTGGCACTCCGCGATATCGTCATCCTCAAACCCGACTGGTTAGCAAAGGCCATTAGTTTTGTGTTGGATGATGAAAAAACCCGCAAACGTAACGGTTTAGCAGGATTTGAACATCTCAGCCAATTATGGAGTCATCCCCCATTTGAAGGAGAAGAAGGATATCCAGAAGATTTGCATCCGGTATTTATACGACTGATGGAACGCTTTGATTTATCCTACAAAGTTGTTTTACCGACGGAATCCAGCAAAACCAGCTTAATTGCTCAACTTGTTCCTGATACACGCCCAGAAAAATTACCAAATTGGGGAAAACAACCAGAACCAGGAGACAGACAACAAGTACAAATCTGCCGCATTGTGGACAGTCGCGGACAGTTTGCAATAGCAGAAGGATTGTTTTACCAGTTAATTGTCCGCTTACATAAATACTCACTGGGACGGAATAATTACGAAAACAGCATCCACTGGCAACGGGGCTTAATGTTAGACAATAACTACAATGGTCGGGCATTGCTAGAGTATGTGGATACTGATATAAAAATCACAGTGCGGGCAGCTTATCCAGAACGCTTTTTATCCTATCTCACAGAAGAAATTACATGGCTAGTTAAAGATTTCTGGGAAGGTTTGCGTTGTAACGTTATGGTTGCTTGTGTTACACCTTGCGGTATGAATCCACCTGGAAAGGGATTATTTGAAGTCCAGAAACTAATTGAAAGCAAAAAAAAGAATCGTCATGAATTTCCCTGTCCGATTTCCGGGTGTGGTGAATGGCAAAATATTGATTGTTTGCTAAATAACGCACCCACAACTCCACCCCCATTCCAAACATTTGATATTCAAAAAGTTCGAGATGTTGTGAAAGATGAGTTAAAAGTCATCCGCCAAGATTTAGTTATTTTAGATAGTCAAGATGAAAAACGCTTTCAGGAATTGTCTCAGCAACAACGGACTATTCTCAGCCAAGTTGATCAACAATTTGCAACATTGATGCAAATGCTTACAGATGAAGCCAAAGATGGCCCACGTTTGTTTAGCTTTAAACCTGTTGATCCGAAATTTTTCGATAAACCCAAATGGATGAGTGCTAAGTTTCAAATTATCCTCTGGTGTGAACACGCCCGTCAACCGCTTCCAGCCTTAAATCCCAAAGATCCACAAAAGGGAGTTTATGAATTAGACTTACCCCGTGAGTGGTTTACCAAAGCAATTCCCTATCTCAAAATTTTGACAGGAACTCTCAGCTTAGTTTTACCTGTAGCGGGTTCAGCAACCAAGTTTATGTTAGATGACAACGCCTACAAAGCCATTGAAGAACAACTTGATTTAGGACAAAAAGCTATTGAATCTACATTAAAAGGAAGTGATATGGCTTTAGTTGAAAAGTCTGATCATGCTTCTTTTTCAGAAGGTGATGCAATTCGCGCCCAAGGTCACATTTTACGAGAATTACACGCCTTATTAAAACAAAAAGATCCTAGTTTTGGTGGTTTGATACGAGTCCAGAATAAACGCCGGGAATTTCTGTGGGTTCATCCTCAATTTATAGATGAATATTAGGTCTGAAGTTAAAAACCAAAATTTTCCTATAACAGTATCGAGGGCGGAGAAAACCCACCCCGACACGTTTATAATTATTCCACCGTGACTGATTTAGCTAAATTCCGGGGCTGGTCAACATCCAAACCACGACGCGCCGCAATATGATAGGCCAAAAGTTGCAAAGGAATTACTGTGAGAATCGGTGAGAGTAATTCATCCACTGGGGAAACTGGGAGCAAATCATTAAAGGTTTCTGTTGCTTCGCCATCATTGCTGGGAGTTACGCCAATTAACCGGGAATCTCTGGCTTTGGCTTCTTGGGCATTAGAAAGCACTTTTTCATATACACTACCAGGAACTGCGATCGCAACGACTGGAACTTTCGCATCTAACAAAGCGATGGGGCCATGTTTCATTTCCCCCGCAGGATAACCTTCAGCATGAATATAGCTGATTTCCTTTAATTTTAAAGCCCCTTCTAAAGCAATGGGAAAATTGATCCCCCTACCTAAAAAGATAAAGTCTTTGGTTTCTGCAAACTCATGGGCTAACTGTTCAGTTAAACTTTCCTGACTTTGCAATGTCGCCTCAATTTCTTGAGGAATTTGGCGCAAACCCTGAATAATCTCCGCTATTCTTTCGGGCGAAACCGTCCGACGACGGGCTGCTAAATCCAACGCCAAAGCATAAAACGCCATTAGTTGGGCGATAAAAGTTTTCGTTGCTGCTACCCCAATTTCAATTCCCGCTAAGGTGTTGATAATATGGGGAACCATTAACCCCAGGCTGCTTTCTGGGCGATTGGTAATTCCTAAGAGTCGCGCTTGATACTTAGCTTCTTTCCCCAGGCGACGTTCTTTTTCCATCCCTAAAGCGGCTAAAGTATCAGCAGTTTCACCAGATTGAGTAACGCCAATAATTAATGTATTTGCGGTTAAGGGTGAGGGTGCATAGCGGTACTCAGAAGCATAATGTACCTGAGTGGAAATCCCCGCCAGTTGTTCAAGTAAGTATTTTCCGAGTAATGCCGCGTGCCAACTTGTACCACAGGCTACAATGTTAATTTGCTCTAAGTCTGAGTAAAATTCAGTAGGTAAACTCAGGTTAATTGGTGAAACTGACTCAGCAGAATTATCATTACTATGAAAGTAGGCTTCTAAACTAGCTCTAACTACCCCTGGTTGCTCATAAATTTCTTTGAGCATAAAGTGTTTGAATCCCTGCTTTTCTACCATCGTGGGATTCAAATTCAGCATCCGGGGCTGTTTTTTCAATCTGTCGCCAGCAAAGTTGTAAACTTCCACACCCAAGGGAGTCAGACGAGCAATTTCGCCATTTTCCAACGGTAAAACAGCACGGGTATAAGCCATAATTGCGGGAGTGTCGGAGGCGCAAAAGAACTCACCTTGACCAAAGCCAATGACTAGGGGGGCTTGTTGGCGAACTGCAATTAGTTCATCTGGGTAGTCAGCAGAAATGACTGCGATCGCAAAGGCTCCCTTAAGATGGTTAATAGCTTGGCGAATTGCCTCTAAAAGTGGAGATGGGGAACTAGGGAGATGAGGCGCTGGAGGATTCTTTAAAAATTCCGCTATCAGATGGGGAATAACTTCGGTGTCAGTTTCAGAAACAAACTGGTGTCCTTTCTGTTTCAGTTCTTCTCGCAATTCCCGGTAGTTTTCCACAATGCCATTTTGCACCACCGCCACCCGCATAGCCATATCCAGATGGGGATGGGCGTTATGTTCTTCTGGTTTACCGTGAGTCGCCCAACGAGTATGACCAATACCAATTTGAGATGGAGTGGAGATTTGTTCCAGTTTAGAACGTAAGTTATGTAACTTGCCTTTGGCGCGGACACAATTTACTTCACCTTCCCAAACTGTTGCTATGCCGGCGGAGTCATACCCGCGATACTCCAGTTTTTCTAACCCAGCCAGTAAAATATCTGTTGCCGCTTGAGTGCCTATATACCCAACGATTCCACACATAACTGACACCACTCTCATTTCAATATAATTTAACAGTTATCAGTTAACAGTTATCAGTTATCAGTCAAGAGACATAATTGGCTGGAAATCCCTGACTAAATCGGCGTGATTACTGTTTACTGATGTCATTTAGTGTAATTACCGACAGAAAAAAGGAGCAATTTGCTCCCCATAGTACCAAGAATTTTTATAATTTTTTAGCTTTCAATTAAATAAAAATATAGTAGGGTGAACATAAGCCACCCCACTATGTGGAAGCAATTTGTGATGGAAACACTCAATAGTGAACCAAATCAGGAATTTACAGAAAATTCCTTAATAAGCTAGACCCATGCTCCGAGTTGTTTCAGCACCTAGATAAACTCGGATGCTCAAAAAGTCAGTGGGGCAAGCAGTTTCACAACGCTTACATCCTACACAGTCTTCGGTACGGGGTGAAGATGCCACTTGAGCAGCTTTGCAGCCATCCCAGGGAACCATCTCCAACACGTCTGTAGGGCAAGCGCGGACGCACTGGGTGCAGCCAATGCAGGTATCGTAAATTTTAACGGTATGAGACATTGAAAAAAGGCTCCTTTCCAGTGTTCTTCTCTGCGAAAGAATCATATGTGAACCTCGCATGACTAAAAGTCAGACGATTCTTACTTCCTTCACTGAATCTTGCCTGAATTGCTTCTGGTCTTATAGATTCTTCATAGGCGTTTTAAGTCTCTGTGGCACCGACAGCGACTATCGAAATAACTTTACCATAACACGCAACCACATACTATTCTAAACATAGCAATATGGGGCGCTTCACTCATGACTATAAGTCAGGAATCTGAGGCTTGCAGTTATCAAAACACAGTTTACAACAGTAGCTTATAGTCCGTAATCAAAAGGCTACATAACTTTAAACAATGTAATAGGAACTACGCAAGATTTGGAACTATAAAATCGCTCTATTTCTTGTATAGCAAGGATATTATAGACAGGTACTAACAGGAATATTTTCTGTAATCTCTACTGTTTGTAAAGTTATATGAAGTAAAAGTTAACACAAATTAAATAAATCTTCAGCTTTTCTATAGTAATTATTGTTTGCTAACTATACAATAGTAAATTGAACCGATTTTTGATGCAGTATTTTGCTCGATAAAAAGCGATCGCCGTGATTTTGTCTATTATGAAAACATGGGAAAAAAATTTCCCCAAGGTGCAATCAAGGAATGAGAATTTAACTAAATACAAAAACTTGCCTTGGGAATGTCACTACATTGCTGTTTCCCAGAGGTTTTTGGCATTTTATTTATAATTAATGTAAACCACATCACATAAATTTATGGAGCCAGACTCTTTACCAACCGAGGTAATTCTGACACATCCCAGTCAGTCACTCGGTAGAGTCCAACTCGATTGGACACCCCAACCAGGAAACTACGTTGATTTTGAAGGAAAAACCTATGCAGTTTTAGAACGCCGCCACAGATACCAATTGAAATCAGGACGCTATCGCCTAGAGAATATTGCCCTTTATGTACAGACTGCCACAAGACCAACAGAAAAAACTTTAGTCCAGGGACGTTGGGTAATTGGTGATGCTACCTGTAGCTATAATGCACAATCGGAAATCATGCGCTGTGCTGTCAACCCAGAAGGCCCCTGTAAATCTTGCCGTTTCTACGAAAAATTAGAACTCAACAGTTAACCATTACCGAAAACTTCTCCCACGGTCAAACGATTACCATTGACAAAATCCCATCCCGACTGGGGACGTTTGCCGGCTAATTGAACCTCTCGTAAAAGTAGTAAACCTATACCAGTTTGAACAATAGCGCCAATTCCCTTGGCGATGCTGACCACTTCTCCAGGACTACCAGATATAGTGGATAAGTCAGGCAATTTTTGGTAAATTTCTGCTAATTCATCCGTGCGATGATCGCCGTCGTAAGCATCACCAACGGGAACCGAGGCGATAATTTTGATCCCCTGGTTGCGAAAGGTGGCTGTGCAGTTGGGGTAAAAGCCTCGTATTTGGTTGTGTAATTCTATAGCACTTTTTGACCAATCCAACGTGTAGTTCTGCTTTTGAATCAAAGGTGCATAAGTAGCTGAATCATGATCTTGGGGAATGGGTTGAATTTCCTGGCTATCTAATTTAAACAGAGTTTCTAGTAATAAATCTCCGCCCATGACAGATAGCCTCTGGGCTAAATCCTGGGCATTATCTAGGAGTGTAATGGGTGTATTTGCTTTCAACAGCATTGCCCCAGTATCCATGCCCTCATCCATTAACATCGTAGTGATCCCCGTTGTGGTTTCGCCATTGTACAAACACCACTGAATCGGTGCTGCACCACGATACTGGGGTAAAATGGAACCATGAACATTAATACAACCTAACCTGGGCATATCCAAGATTTCTGGGGATAAAATCTGTCCGTAGGCTATAACGACAAAGACATCAGCATCACACTGTCGCAGTTGGGTTAAAGTTTCAGTATCCTTTTTAATTCGTTGCGGTTGCCATACAGGTAAGTTGTGATTCATCGCAACTGTTTTTACAGAAGAAGGAATCAGTTTGTTGCCCCTTTCCCGACGTTTATCAGGTTGAGTAACAACTGCCAAGACTTGAATCTCTGGTTGATTCAGTAATTTTTCTAGGGTAGGAACAGCGAAGTGAGGTGTTCCAAAAAATACTACTTTCATTAATGATTACTGATTACTAAGGTCAAGGGAACAGCACTTCGGCTACGCTCAGTGTCCGGGAACAGGGAATAGGCTCGCCCTGAGCGACTTTGAGAAGTCGAAGTAAGTCGTTTGCATAGCATCCTGAAGGCTAGGCCTTTAAACTCGCTAATTGTGAGGGTTTAATTATCTGTGTGTGTCCCAACCCCCTTGGCGATCGCTATGACTTAAACGATTTTAGGCGATTTTTGCCTACTTATGGCTTTGCCAGTAATTACGTACTAAATTTTCCCAGGAGATAAATAAGATGGCGCTGGAATCTCTTTCAATTCCTGTCTTTTCTCCTATCGCGTCTCCATTACCAAAGTTTTTTGCAGAATATAGTGCAGAATCATTTTCTTTGATGTTAAGGTAGTTTCATGTTGGCTAGAATTGCTTCTAGCTAAATAAACTCATACAACAAACCGCCAAGCTAATAGCCTGATAGTGACTGTATAAAACACCAGTAATCCTAGCTGGCTAAGTTTCAGTGCAAGTTTTTTGAGGTCTAATCAGTAAGCCTCTATGATTAACTTAATCTGTATTCTGGTACGTATTGTGTTGTGTCCTCAAAACTAAATTGCGATCGCGTAATTTATCCAAAGTGAGATATTATTTTCAATATTGGGATTAGAGAGTAAAGGTGTTTTTTTGTATTATTATTTTTGTGTAATCTTTCCCAGTTTTTTAAATAACTCCTCACTTCCAGCGTTATCGGGATCGTCTCTGTTGGATAGCAAAAATCAATAGGTGAACCTTCACTACTTTGACTCATGCCAAAAAACAGTAAATAATCTTTGCCTTCATACTGTCAGTACAATTATCTGGAATAAGGATTTTTCTACCTTAAAATTACATCACCTATTTGATGTGTTCGGGTATTACTACCAGTAATCAAAGTATAATTTCATGCAATAAATTTTTAGTTGAATTGCATAACGGTCTTGATGGTAGATTTCCCATAAAAAACCCAATCTGTCAGATTTAAGGTATGAAATATGACACTAAATTTTTGTAACTTTCTGCAAAGTTTGAAGAAATTATCTAGTTTTACTGGTTAAACCGATAACTTTGCTGTTATACCTGTAAATATCACCTGCTCTATTGCTACCTTGGCTTTGCTCTTCACACAGCACCCGTCCGCCCTAGAGAGTCTTAATATGCTCAAACTCTTATCGCTGTCAGGATGGTTCCACCTCCAACCATTTCTCAAGTCTGTTTTAATTGTGATGCTGATCGCACCCTTGGTTGCGGCATCTGGTCGCGCCTCCTCAGCAAAACAAGCAAAATTAGTCACCAAAATTGCTGACGCGCCATCGGCAGTGGCTACTATGAATGAACCTTATTTACGTGAATTATTAATAACATCTCCCATTACCCGATTCGTCAAAAAGTCTGAATCCGTACCATTACTAATGGCGGCTATTCGTGAACCTTCAATATTACAAACGGGTCAAATGGGGTCTTTGGTAGCAGATGATTTTCTCTCTAGGGCTGATATCGATGCTAACAATTCATTAACAGCAGTAGAATTAGCACCCATTCCCGAAACTTCTACGGGTCAATTGAATTTAGAGACAAAATTCAAAGGTGCTAAGAGCTTTGATGGTGAGTCACCAAATCAGGTGCTGGTTGCGAAATCATTGATCAAAACGCCTATACAATTAGAACCAATATTAACGCCAGAAACTCCTGTTTTGGAAGAATTGGACGAATCGGAAATAGCAGAGTTCGACCCTTTAGGAAGCCCTCATCCGATTCCCTGGAAATGGATTCTCGCTACTCAGGAGGCGATTAGTGCTAATGGAGGTTCAGGGGTTCGTCACTATCGCAGTGTACCTGTAACTTCTCCTGATGGTAGATATATTGTTTACAGTCGGGTGCAACTGGAAGTTAACCCAGAAATGTATGAGAGTAAGGTAACGAGTGTGATGTTTGTAGAAGATACACAAACGAGGACTTTGCGTGTGATGGCTTCTACTGCACCTATTAGTGATCCTTTATTAAACAGAAATCGTTTATCAGCAGCACTAGATAGCGATGAAAGTGGGAGAATAGGGGTTTTAGTTCCTGTGAGTTGGTCGGAAAAGAGCGATCGCTTTTTAGCGCGTAAATTTCAAGGTAAGTTCAACACAGGAGATTCTACAGATCAAGCAGTAATCTGGGATCGCCATAAAAATCATATCAATACTGTGGCTCCAGCCCGTGACGACAATGATAATGAGAAGATTGCGGTGTTATTAGGTTGGAGTAAAAACAAACCTGATCATGCGCTATTCCGAGCAGGTGAAATGGGAGAAGAAGATTGGCCTTTGGTACAAGTTACTACTGATGGTCAAACTGTGAATGCTACAGATGCAGATCAACCCATTACCTTTGGTCCAAAAATTACAGAAGTTTGGGCTGGTCCACAGTTTGCTTCTCGATAGATGATTAAAAATCAGATTGACTCCCGTTGTCATATCCAAAAACAACGGGAATTTTTTTGCTTGAAGATACAACTAATAGGCTTTCGACCAGGAAAATAACGGTTAATCTAACTATGATTCCTCTGTGTTCTCGCTGTCTTCTAATTCAGCTAAAGCTTCTTTGACTCGACGGATAGGTAAATTAGCAATCAAGGCGGTAGTTCGTTGGTTGCTTTCTAGAGAGAACTCTAGTCCTTCTGTCTCGATTTCTACATAGCGACAAACTATTTCCATAATTTCTTGCCGCATTTTTTCTAACTTTTGGGGGTCTAAATCAGCACGGTCATGAGCAATCACCAGTTGCAGGCGACGTTTTACGTGGTTGCGACTGTGGTCAGGAGTACGTACAAATAATCGTTCTATAAGTTCAAGAATCATTGCCAATTGGTGTGCGGAGACTGGAACGTGAGTTAAACAATTTTTTTCCACAACAACCTTCGCAAACGAGCAAAGATGTTGTCATTGGGTGCGTCGAGATCAAGAAAATCGACTTTTTCGCCTTCCAATCTACGGGCAATATTATTAAAGGCGATCGCAGCTAAAGATGGGGTATCTCCTAATACTAAAGGTTCGCCCCGATTGGTAGAAACAATAACACGCTCATCGTCAGGAATTACACCGATTAAGGGTATTGCCAAAAGTTCTTGAACATCTTCCACAGACATCATATCATTTGCTCGTACCATTGCGGGTCTGATGCGGTTAATGATGAGATGGGCTTTCTTAATACCTTGTGCTTCTAGTAACCCCACTACCCGATCAGCATCACGAACTGCCGATATTTCGGGCGTGGTGACAATTAAGGCTTCTTTGGCAGGGCCGATGGCATTTTTAAACCCATTTTCAATCCCAGCCGGACTATCAATAATTACGTATTGAAACTTCTGGGCTAGAGCATTGACTAGCAACTTCATTTGTTCGGGAGTTACCGAATCTTTAGAGCGATTTTGGGCTGCTGGTAGTAATACGAGATTGGGTTGTCGTTTATCTTTTACCAAAGCTTGTTCTAATCGGCATTCTCTAGCCAGAACTTCCACAGCAGTGTAAACGATGCGGTTTTCTAGTCCCAGTAACAAATCCAAATTTCTCAGCCCAAAATCTGCATCAACTAAAGCAACTTGACGACCAATTTTGGCTAAGGTCATGCCTAAATTTGCGGAAACTGTGGTTTTACCCACTCCTCCTTTACCGGAGGTAATCACAATAATGCGAGTCATGGTAGAGTTGCACTTGATGAGGGTTTAGGGAAGATAGTAAAGAGTTATGGAATCTGATTTAATCTATTTAATTGGGTTCTAGAAAAATCATTAGCCTTAGCGATGCGAATTCCGTCAGGGGTGATGTGTGCTACTTCTGGAAACACCTGTGTGAGTGTTTTCTTTGGCGCTCTAGCTACAGCATCTGCAATCCGCAATTGGGTTGGTTCCATTTGCAAGGACATAATTAGACACTCACGATTCCCTCCGGCTCCGGCATGAGCGATTCCACGTAATCGCCCCCATATTACAATATCTCCTTCTGCAACTACGATACCACCTGGATTGATATCGCCTAAAATAATTACTGTTCCAGGATGACGAATTTCTGTCCCCGAACGGACTGTCATTTCTAGATATAGAGCATCGGTTGAGGTTGTATTCGGAGTTTTCAACTCTGATTTGAGGGAGGTTTCAGGCTGGAGTTGTTCGACTGAATAACCACTAGTGACAGCTGCGATCGCTGTTTGACGGCGACTGGTAGCTACACATCTTAACTCCAGTTGGGCTTCACTGAAGGCTTCGGCAAACTCTTGTAATTGTCGCCCATCTAATAGACGGTCTTGGGCGACTAAATGTACTGGTCTTCTGGATGACCGCAAGCGATCGCTAGCATTTAAGCGCAACTTCAATTGTTCCCAAATTGCCGTCCCAGCAACTTCTGAGGCTGGTATTTGAGATTCTGTTGGCAAAATTACTAACAGTTTTTCCCCCTCACTTTTAAACTGGACTTGGATATGATTTTTGAGCCGATTTTTGGTAATTAATGACTCAGGAGAATCAATGTCCAAATCTAAATTCTCCAGAACATCAACCGACTCTGGATCATTGGGGGTAGACTTTAACCCGATATCAGGATCGGAATTTGACTGCAAATAATTGATAACAGAATCTACCTCGGCATCAGGGATCACATTATCAGAATTAGCCTGAGAAATACCGACATTGGTAGACTTATCATCAGCCGAACTAGGATTTACTGGCAAATCTGAAATATCAGAATTTGACTCTAAATTGGGGATATGAGAATCAGAAGTCATGCAGCACCAGCCCAAAGATACACCGCGTAATTACTAAATATTAAGTTATTTGCAAAAGCCAAAAATATTTTTACCTATGTATTTTTAGTTAATCTTGTGTAAACCGTCCCCAAAGCATCAGCATCGCCAACATTACCAGGAAACAGCACTACTGGCAAATTAGGAAACTGGGGGTGTTCGGGGGTCGTAATCACCATTGAACAACCGGCTAAAATTTGTCCCAGTAACCGGGCGGAATTTAAGCACAGACCGCTACTCAAAACATCGTTAGAGGTAATCCCACCCTTGCTGATTAAAAATCCGATATCTGCTGGTAAACCCCGGACAATATCCATCAATAAAGCTGAGACTTGTACGCCAAACTCTAACCTAGTATTAACATCCTTAAAACTCAGTTCCTGACGACTGGTATAAACTACTGGGGTTTTTCCAGCATTGTGTACAGCCTTCACACTTTCCAGAATTTCCCCTAGCAGTAGAGTTGATTCCTTCGCCCCATCATTTAGTAACCGCGCCACATCCACTTCAATTCCCGCCGTTCCCTCAACTTGTAATAACGCCTGTAACTGTTGAGTGGTCTTTTTGACGTGGGAACCCACAATCACCGCACCCGGTTTTCCGCCACGCACATATTCAGCCATGTTTTCGGCAGCAATGGGTTGAGGAGGTAAGGCAGCCAAAGCTGTTAAAATGCTGGCAGCACTGCGAAACAAAAAGCGTTTTCCTTGACTGGCGGCTTTTAGCACATCCACAGCAAAGGTGTTGAGATCAGCTTGTGTTTCACCATCCACCACAGCGCATTGATTATCAGTGAGTTGTAATAAACGTTCTAAACTACCAGTCCGGATATCATCAAGTAAAAACCTGGTTACAGACTCCGCGCTAATCCGCCCTTGAGTTTTTTCATCTACATACTTAGGTAAGTAACTGTGATGGTAGCTGAACACCGAATCACGAGCAAATTCAGTTTCATGGACTGGGGTAGGGACACCATCAATGATCAGATAATGTATGCTGTCACGGGTAATGCGTCCACCCTCAAAAAATGCCGGTACGAGAAAATGAGCGTCAAAGGGGCCAAGTTCTTGGGCGATCGCATCAGTTTCTATGGGATAATGACCCCTTAACGTCGAATCAGAACGGCTAACCACCAAAAAATCAGTAATATTTTCCGCAGCTAAAGCCAGTTTTAAGTTTTGACAAACTTCTCTAGTCACAGATGCTGCTGACTCTGGTGGTAAGGATCTCGTATTCGTCAGCACAAAGAAAATTGGTGAATCGTCTTGTAAACCCACCCGTAAAGTATCGACATCCCAGTGCATTAACAGTAAACAACCGTGGACGGTTTGCGACCCGGTGGGATCATCATCTAAAACAATAATTTTAGGTTGATTATTCATAATGTTGTATCTGTAAGTAGTTTTTATGATCCCACTAAATGTCTGGGGAATAAGTCTTATGGATCAGGACTTACGCAACAATCGCCAAAAATCTTGATTTATCGTTCGCGTAGCGTGCGCGAAGCGCATACCGCCAAGCCGCCAAGAACGCCAAGAAAACGTAGATTATGCGTAAGTCCTATGGATGTTAAATTTATTTAACCACAGATAATAATACAGCACTTTGCCAGTAAGTGAAGAAAACATTTTCATCTTATAGAGTGGGTATCATCTTCGCCTTTATATACAAATATCTTAAAGCAGTCTTCCCGACTCCTTGAGTAAATTTAAACCTAGAAATAAAGCTGCTAAACTTCCCGTCACACAAATTTCACCTTGCATAATTTTATCGAAAACTGATTTTATCGGAATTAAAACTACTTCGATATCTTCCGTAGAGTCTAATTTTTGCTCCCCTATTTTTGCGACATTTTCCGCTAAAAATAAATGTATTTGGTTAGTATCTTTCACAGGGTTATCATATAAAGTAGCTAGTTTAGTAACTTTCTGGGCTAGATAACCAGTTTCTTCTTTTAGTTCTCTCACAGCTGCTGTTTCAGCATCTTCTGTAGCTGCATCAAAACTCCCCGCCGGCAGTTCTAAGAGAATTTCACCAACCCCATGTCGATATTGACGGACAAATACAATTTCTTGATTATTTGTAATTGGTAAAATTAAAGCTATTTCCGGTCTCACAACTACAAAAAAATCATCTATAATTTTTCCATTGGGTAACTCTATGACATCGCATCTAACTTGACACCAAGGATTGTTTAAGACCATTTCTGAGTTAACAATTTGCCATTTTTTTATTTTATTCATAGATAATCAACATCTGCAATCATTTAATATGATATTATTTTGGTCTACTACAACTTAATCAAAATCATGAAATAATCAACAGCAAAAGACGTGAACAAGTAAGAATTTTAGAGATTGATTATATCAACAACATAGCGTTTCCTAATCCAATGAGATACAAAAATATCTGCGTTTTTCTGCGTTTATCTGCGTTTAATTTTTTCTTCCCACACCTCACATGAATGGGAATTGCTATATTTATCTCAGGACTTACGCAACAATTGCCAAAAGTCTTGATTTATCGAACCGCCAAGCCGCCAAGAACGCCAAGAAAACGTAGATTATGCGTAAGTCCTATATCTAAATATTCAACATAGTTTATGAAAATACAAGTAAAACTATTTACTGTCAATAAAAGATTTCCTTTGACAATTAGTCGCGGGACAACAGCCCAAAGCACAAATATATGGGTAAAAATTTCACATGATGGGATTGAGGGTTGGGGGGAAGCATCGCCGTTTGGTGTCGGGACTCATGGTCAATCTACGGAAGTGATTACCAATAATTTGCAACAATTAGTTCCCATCTTAGACAAATATAGCCCATTACAACGCCAGGAAATTGAGGAAATTTTCACACTACAACAGGTTCCCTCTTCAGTGAGAGCAGCGCTGGATATGGCGATGTATGACTGGCTGGGTAAGCGTGTGGGATTACCTCTTTGGCAAATTTGGGGACTTAACCGTGATGTTATAGTTCCGACTTCGGTGACTATTGGAATTAATTCACCAGAGGGAGCTAGAGAGAGGGCGCGGAAATGGTTAGAATTTATGGATGTGCGGCTGCTTAAGGTGAAATTAGGTAATCCTGATGGTATAGATGCAGACCAGAAAATGCTGTTAGCGGTGCAGCAAGAAGCACCGGGTTTAGATTTATTCGTAGATGCAAACGGGGGCTGGAATTTAGAAGATGCTGTTTATATGTGTAATTGGCTCGCTAATTTGGGTATAAAATATGTAGAACAACCATTACCACGAGGTGAGGAAACAAGTTTACTCGGACTTAAAGAAAAATCCCCTTTACCCATATTTGTGGATGAAAGTTGCTTTACCAGTACCGATATTCCCCATTTAGCCAAATATGTGGATGGTATTAATATCAAACTCATGAAATCAGGGGGACTGAGTGAGGTGATGCGGATGGTTCATACAGCACGCGCCTATGGTTTACAAGTGATGTTCGGTTGCTATTCTGACAGTACACTAGCTAATACAGCAGCCGCACAGTTAGCACCATTAGCTGATTATTTAGATTTAGATAGTCACCTGAATTTAAGTGATGATCCCTTTAAAGGTGCATTGCTGCAAGAGGGAAGAATTTTACCAAACAATTTACCAGGCTTGGGGGTGGAATATAGTGCGTTTGCTACTTAATCAAAAAATAGCGATTCTGCTACATGAAGGATTTACTGGAACTCAGGGTAAAACTGGGCTATCACTTTTACGATATAGTGAATCCCCGATAGTTGCGGTGATTGATCGTGAGTCTGCTAGCCAATCGGTGTCAGAGTTAACAGGGATAAAACGTGATGTGCCAATTGTGCCATCATTAACCGCAGCACTGGAGTATAAACCGGAAGTTTTGGTAATTGGAATTGCTCCCAAGGGTGGTGCTTTACCGGATGATTATTGGGTAGATATTAAAAATGCTTTAGAAGCGGGAATGTCTTTGGTAAATGGTTTACACACGCCATTGGCAAATATACCAGAGTTAACTGCACTGCTGAAACCTGGAAAATTAATTTGGGATGTGCGGAAGGAACCACCTAATTTAGCGGTTGGTAGTGGGTTGGCGCGGACTCTTCCTTGTCGCCGAGTGCTGACTGTGGGAACTGATACGGCAATTGGTAAAATGTCCACTAGCTTAGAGTTACATTGGGAGTCTCAACGACGGGGTTTGCGATCGCAGTTTTTGGCGACTGGTCAAACTGGGGTAATGTTAGCAGGGGATGGTGTACCTTTAGACGCTGTGCGGGTAGATTTTGCGGCTGGTGCTGTGGAGCAGATGGTCATGGGTTGTGGTAATAACTACGACATCCTCCATATTGAAGGACAAGGTTCGCTGCTGCATCCTGGTTCAACGGCGACTTTACCTTTAATTCGTGGTTCTCAACCGACGCAATTAATTTTGGCACATCGGGCGGGACAAGTTCATGTGCGTAATCATTCTGATGTAGTGATTCCGTCTTTACCACAAGTAATTCAGTTATATGAAACTGTGGCTAGTGCTGGCGGTGCTTTTGGTAATGTGAATGTGGTGGGTATAGCTCTAAATACGGCTCATTTAGATGACTCTATAGCTGAAGAGGCGATCGCACAAACTACAGCCGAAACAGGTTTACCTTGCAGTGATCCCGTGCGTTTTGGGGCTGGTATTTTATTAGATGCGATTATGAAATAAGTGATTCTAGAGAATCTGCGCTAAAAACTTCCGCGTCCGTGCTTCTTGAGGATTAGTGAAAAAAGTCTCAGGTGTAGCTGACTCAACTAAGGAACCACCATCCATGAGAATTACTCGGTCGGCGACTTCACGCGCAAATCCGACCTCATGGGTAACTACTACCATCGTCATTCCATCGTTAGCGAGGGTTCGCATCACATCTAAGACTTCTCTGACCATTTCTGGATCTAATGCAGAGGTGGGTTCGTCAAAGAGCATAATTTTAGGTTTCATAGCTAAAGCACGGGCGATCGCTACTCGTTGTTGCTGTCCACCAGATAATTGTCCGGGATACTTCTGTGCTTGTTCTAAAATCCCCACCCTTTCTAAAAGTTGCATTGCTAATTCTTCAGCTTTTGGCTTGGATAAGCGCAGCACCCAAATTGGGGCTAAAGAAATATTTTGCAGAACTGTTAAATGGGGAAATAAATTAAACTGCTGAAAAACCATCCCCACTTCTCGCCGAATCATTTCTATATTTTGCAAATCATGACTGAGGGTAATACCATCAATGATAATTTTTCCCTGTTGATATGCTTCTAAAGCGTTAAATGTGCGAATAAAAGTTGACTTACCGGAACCAGAAGGTCCCATTAAAACTACAACTTCTCCCCGATTCACATTTAAACTCACGCCCTGGAGAGCATGAAATTTACCGTACCATTTGTGAACATCTTCAGCAATAATTATTGGTTGTAATTCTGACATAGGGTGTAATTAGTTGTTTCTATTGACTCACATTTAATTGTTTTTCTAATCGTTGAGAAACCAAAGACATTAAGTAACAAAATATCCAGTAAATTAACCCAATAAATAAATAAACCTCTGCATAGCGTCCTAAAAACTGGGGTTGGGCTAAAACAGAACGGGCGATACCTGTGAGTTCTACTAATCCCAATAAAGATAAAAGGGAAGTGTCTTTAAATAAGCCAATAAACTGACCAACAATCGCCGGAATAACTGCGCGTAAGGCTTGGGGAAGCACAATTAAAATTACTACTAAAGGTGTATTTAGTCCTAATGCTTTTGCGGCTTCAGTTTGTCCTCGTGGGATGGATTGGAGTCCACCACGCAGATTTTCCGCCATATAAGCAGCACTGAATAAAATCAGGCCGGCGACTCCTCGCAGTACCCGATCTAAACGCAAATCTGTGGGTAGGAATAATGGCAACATAACTTGTGCAAGGAACAAAATTCCAATTAATGGTAATCCCCTGACAATTTCAATATAGAAGATGGAAAACCAACGCACCACAGGTAAATTACTAGTTCTTCCTAAAGCTAGTAAAATCCCAATGGGAAAGGAAAGCACTATACTAACGACAGCTGTGAGTAAGGTCAGTAATAAACCATTCCAAAGGTCGGTAGATACTGATTCTAAGCCTAAACCACCGCCAATTAGCCAAAGAATTATGGGGAATGATAATAACCATGTTAGGGAAAGCCAAGGTGCTATGAGTTGATGGAATTTACCTCCCAACCAAAAACCTGTAATTAGTAAAGTTGCAATTAACAGTAACCAGAGACGGGTTGTTAAATCCCAGGGGAAAATCACACATAATAATCCCGAAATCAATGTATATCCAGCTAATCGGCGTTTTCTCAATGGTTGTTTACCAAAGAATACACCCACAGTAATGGCGCTAAATGTAGATGCGATCGCCAGGACAATCCAAACTCGCCAGTATAAGGACTGGGGAAATCTACCAACTAAAAATAACCGTAAATTAACCCAAATTACTGTCCATTGTGCTTGAGTAATTGCCCAATTTAGAAATCCCCACATCATTGTGAAGAATAGTCCTAAACAGACAACTGTTAACAAGCTGTTATACCAGCTACTAAAGAGGTTTTTATGTAACCAAGTCAATTTACTCATTAGTCATTTGATCTGCACTCGGCGGTTGAAGAAGTTCATCGTTACAGAAATAGTTAAACTCAGGGTGAGATATGTCAATATTAGTAACAACATGACTTCTACTGCTCTCCCGGTTTGATTAAAGGTGGTGGAGGCGACAAAATAAACATCAGGGTAGCCGATGGCGATCGCTAAACTGGAATTTTTAGTTAAGTTTAAATACTGACTGGTCAGTGGCGGAATAATCACTCGTAAGGCTTGGGGAAATATTACCAAACGCATAACTAATAACGGTGGAAATCCGAGCGATCGCGCTGCTTCCCATTGTCCTTTTGGTACTGATTGAATCCCACCGCGAACAATTTCGGCGATAAATGCGCCAGTGAAAAACACCAACCCCAGTAGCAAAGCTGAAAACTCTGGAGATAAGGTAAACCAAGGTAGTTCTATCCCATCTTGGCTGATTCCCAAAAATCCCCAAAGGGTTATTTTCTCCTCTCTTCTGGGAAAGCCGAGAAACACGGCAAAATACCAAAATAATAATTGCAGCAATAAGGGTGTATTGCGGAAAATTTCTACGTAAATAATCGTAATTTTCCGGACTAACCAGTTGTCAGACAACCGACCTATCCCGGCAGTAATTCCCACAATGGTAGTGAGTAAAATACCTAAAATTGCTACCCGCAATGAGTTAACTAATCCTACCCACAAGGCGCGGCTATAACTATCAGTTGGTTCGTAATTAATTAGAGTTTCGCCAATACCAAAGGATGCTTGCTGCTGGAGAAAATCAAATCCCAACTGAATGCCTAATTGCTGTAAATTGCGGTTGAGATTACCCCAGAGGATCATGACTACAACTGCTGCTAAAAATACAGCCAGGAGTTGGATCACAATATACCAAAATCGATAATCCCGCCATATAGGTGGTTTGGAATTAGCCATTAGTGATGTTCTCCCTTACCGAAACGGCGGAGAATAGAGTAATCCACCTTCTGTCCATAGTTGATTTTCACCGCGAGCCAAATTCAGGTTAGTATTTGGTCCCAGGTTGCGATCGTAAATTTCGCCATAGTTACCGACGTGTTTGGCTATCCTGGCGGCGAAGTCGTTGGTTAAACTGAGTCCTTCTCCCAGGTTGCCTTCTGTGCCTAAAAAGCGTTTAATATCTGGGTCATTACTAGTAGCTAATTGTCCCACATTCTGAGAATTGATCCCCAATTCTTCGGCTTTAATCAGTGAATAAACTATCCAGGTTACCGCAGTAGCTAATACAGGGTCGCCTTTAGCAACGGCTGGTGCTAGGGGTTCTGAGGAAATGATTTGATCGAGAACAACGTTATTTTCTGGATTGGGTAGAGTGATTCGTCGTGAGACTAGGGCGGAACGATCAGCTGTAATCCCATCACAACGCCCTTCGGCATAGGTAGCAAAGGTAACATTCACATCTTCAAATACAACGGGCTTGTAGGTGATGTCTCGTTTCCGCATTTGGTCTGCTAAATTTTGCTCGGTTGTAGTCCCACTTTGAACACAGATGGCTTTGTCTTTCATGTCTGCTAAGGAATTGATCCCGCTATCTTTGCGAACCATGATGGCTTGACCATCGTAAAAGATCACAGGAGCAAATTCTAGACCGATGGAAGTGGCGCGACTGAGTGTCCAGCTAGTGTTGCGGCTGAGAACGTCTATTTCTCCAGTTTGTAAAGCGGTAAATCGCTCCTGGGCGCTAAGATTCCGAAATTTTACTGCATCTGGGTCATCAAATAAAGCTGCGGCGATCGCTCGGCAGATATCTACATCAATACCGCTATACTTGCCTTCAGTGTCAACAAAGCTGAACCCTGGAATTTGTCCACTGACACCACAAATTAGCTGACCACGATTTTTAACTGCATCCCAGCGATTGTTAGTCCCTTGTGTTCCGACATTGTTGGCTGTGTTTGTTGTTTGTCCGGTGTTGCTATTACAAGCTGTAATTGCAAATATTAAGGGTGCGATCGCTAAAATTAAGGCTGACTTTCTCATAAACCTCATGAATGCTAAACTAGAAAATTATATTAGTGACTACAATATTCTCGATAAATAAGTAGATATTTGTAATATAAAACTTTTTGGGTACTTATAAAAAAAGAAGCCTTGAAGATATATCAAGACTCCTGGGAAATTTATGTTATTTGTAGCCTAAAGAATAGGATTTATCCTATGTGGTTGAAGTAAATTCCCCACAGAATTCCAGTGACACCCGCAGCAATTAAAAGGTTAGTGAAGAAACGTCCCAATTCGTTTTCTCGACCTAGCTTGTTATCATCTTTCCCGGCGCTGAAAAATAATGACCAGGCTTGGTTAACATTAATTATTTCAAAATTATTGAAATTAGGTCGAAATACGACTGGTCCTAGTAAATCTTTTTGGGGAAAATCAAAATCGGTTCTCATATTTTTTCTCGCTTATTGTTCTACTGTTAATTAATTTTGTAAATTTCGACAATATTCCAGTTGATTACAGGTTAGTCAGCCAGCTAATTAAGCCGTTTCCTGTAATTACTTCTATGGCGATCAGTGACACAAACCCAATCATGGCTAAACGACCATTGAGTTTCTCTGCATACTGAGTAAAACCTACTCTGGGGGTTGCATCTACATTTGGCTGAATTGCAGACTTATTGCGTTCACCGAGTTCGTTGGTTTTAAAGCCTTTGCTGGTCATCGGTTCTTTTTGTATTTGCTCATGTAACTAAAGATAACACTATGTAAACTATTTTTACAAGGGCTTGACAAAAGTTGAAGGTGTGAATATCTGTAATAAACAGTTCGGGGCGATCGCCAGAAGCGGAAAAAACCCACCGTGAGGTAAAAAGCAAGTGCTATTATTTCCAGTGCATCTGTAAATAAAAAAGCTGTAGGGACGTAAACGATTGCGTCCTTATATAGAACACCGAAAACTATTTATGCCTACTACCACCTGGAATCGTCATCACGTTCTTTCCCTAGCTGACTTCACCACCGCCGAATACGATACTGTTTTACAAACTGCGGCTAGTTTTCAGGAGGTGCTGTCACGGCGGACAAAGAAAGTACCCAGCCTACAAGGACAGGTGGTGGCGAATTTATTTTTTGAACCATCGACCCGTACCCGCAGCAGTTTTGAGCTAGCAGCTAAACGCCTGAGTGCAGATACACTCAACTTTGCCGCAGCCAGTTCTTCCATGACTAAGGGAGAAACAATTCTCGACACAGCCAAGACCTATTTGGCTATGGGAACTGATATTATGGTGATCCGCCATAAAGAAGCGGGAGTTCCTCATGCGATCGCCCAAGAAATGGATCGTCTAGGCGTGCGTGTTAGCGTCCTGAATGCAGGTGATGGTCAACATGAACACCCTTCCCAAGCACTGCTAGATTTATTTACCATCTGTACACTGATTGATCGCAGTCATCCCCGGTTAGAACTATTAAAAGATAAAAAAATTGCGATCGTTGGAGACATCTTACATTCTCGCGTAGCCCGATCCAACATCTGGAGTTTAACAGCCAGTGGCGCACAAGTGCATCTAGCCGCACCACCCACCCTGCTACCACAGTTATTTAAAGACTTTGTATTAGAAGAAGATAAAACAACCTCATCCCCCACACTCAACCGCCAACTATTTTTACATTGGGAATTGGAACCAGCCTTACAGAATGCAGATATAGTCATGACACTACGCTTGCAAAAAGAACGCATGACAGCGCACCTACTCCCAAGTTTGCGAGAATATCATCAAACCTTTGGTATTACACGGGAAAAACTACATCTGTGCAAATCTAACGTCAAAGTCTTACATCCAGGGCCAGTCAACCGTGGTGTAGAAATTAGCTCAGATTTAATGGATGATCCCGAATTTAGCCTCATTCAATCGCAAGTTACCAGTGGTATTGCTATTCGTATGGCGCTATTGTACCTCTTAGGTAGTGGCAAAGATTCAGGAATTACCATCAAATAGGTTTATAATGAGGACTCCAGTCCTCTCTACCTACCGCATTTTGCCCTGAGATGAGGTACAGATATTAATGGTAACACTCTTGTGGGTGGGGCGAAACACCACTAATTAACCAGACTTTATATAACTCAAGTAGTAATATTATCTCACTTATCTAATCAGCAAATTCCCTCTCTAGCCAGAGGACATAACACCTATGATATTGCATAATTTATAGTATAGAAGGAAGTTAAACCTATAACTTCTCAGAACTATAGATAGTCAATAAATATAAATTATGAAAAGCATATTTTTAACCGCAGCAGCGTTACTCAGTACGCTATTTTTAACTACACCTATTTCTGCCACAGAAAAACTCACTCCCAAACAACAATTACTAGAAACTAGGGAATGTCATGGTTGTGATTTAAGCAACGTTAACCTCAAAGGCGCTCACCTCATCGGTGTAGACTTAAGAAATGCTAACTTAGAAGGTGCAAACTTAGAACAAGCTAACCTAGAAGGTGCAGACTTAACAGGTGCAAACCTAAATTCTGCTAATCTTACAAATGCCTTTGCCAATAGTACAACCTTTGATTACACTAACCTCACTAACGCCAATTTAAGCGAAGCTAACTTATATAATGCTCAAGTCAATGGAGCAGTCATGATTGGTACTAATATCAGTGGTGCTGACGGTTTGGATATCAATCTTGGTATAGGTGGAGAAGAAGAAGAGTTAAGAATTAACGAGTAACTCCTAACTCCTAAATTTTACTCCCCAGTAATTGAAAGTTGATCAACCCAAATTTTGGGACAAACTCCCCCAGGGGTAAGCTCTACTTCTTTCTCTACATAAACAATCGATTTCAAAAGTTCCAAGAAATCCCCAGCAACAGTTGCTGATTCAATACTCGTTCTCACACCCTTATTAACAACCCAGCCATCAAAAGGCAGAGAAAAAGAGCCTTGTAAAGATTTCACTCCCGCGTGGAGAGCTTGCAAATCATCAATTAAAATCACATTTTCCGCAGTATCTAAGCTCAAATCTTCTTCAGCTGATGTTGCGGCAAAAACATGATAAAAATTAGGCCCGACACTCACCTTTGCACCAATACTGGCGTTACCTGTAGGCTGGGTATTCATTCTTTTCGCAGTACCCGCACTGTGCAGAAAACTTTTGAGAACACCATTTTCAATCAGTGCTACCTGACGTGTCGGAGTTCCTTCACCATCAAAGCTTTCCGCACCTATATTAGCTGGATGGAGAGAATCATCATAAACCGACAACAGAGGTGAAGCAATTTCTTTCCCTAAATCATCAGCAGTTGATAAGCTCTGATTATCCAAAATGCTTTGAGCGTTGAACAAATTAGAAAACGCACCCAACAAACTTAAAAAAGCATCAGGAGAGAACACAACCCGATATTTACCAGACTTGATTTTTTCATAATTCAAGTGGCTGATGGTTTTTTCTGCTGTTTCTTGGATACAACCCTTAACATCAAGCTTATTTAAGCTCCGTTCAATTCTTAAAGCACTACCACTACGAGGTTTTTTACCTTCTTCCTCAGTTTTGCTATAAAGGTAAATTGATGCTAAAGAATGAGATTCTGTTCTGGTTGCGCCATCGCTATTCAGATAAAATCTGTCAATATCTCTTTGGGCTAAACCATTGTAAGGTACACCCTTGATTGCTTCATGAGTTGCTAAAAGTTCCTTTTCGGCTCCTAGCAAACTTTGAATCAACTCATTTACAGGTGCTTGGGGTACTTTTTCCTGATGTGTGCTGGGAATAGCAACAGTTGCTTCTGGGCTAAAATCAGGAACATTTTCCTTGACACCAAAAAAACTAGCTTCATAGGCAGTTTTCAAGGCTAATTCTAGCCCTTGGGGATCTACATCTGTGGTGCTGGTGACACCCATTGTATTCTCTTCATTCCACACACGCACAATCACGCCAGAACGATTTGAGGCTTTAACTTGTTTTGGCTCACCTTGGTCTACTTGGACGCTAGTTTCATCAATGGTGGAGCCATAAATATCAAACTTCTTAATACCAAGTTTACTAGCATTTTCCTTGGCATGATTAGCAATTTCATTAATACTGAGCATGGTCAATTTTGGATTTTCGATTTTGGATTTAAAAAAAATTCATTCTCGACTTTAGATTTTGGAGTTTACTTTTTGTGTTTTTGTTTGAGCGTTTTTATTGACGCAACAGTCATGGACAGAATTTCGGTGGATTCTTGCATCAAACTTTTCAGTTTATCTGCTGTCATTAAACCTGATTCAACCAGAAGTTCTAACCAATAAAGTGTTTCATCAGCTTCTTCTTCTACAATCGCTAGTTTAGCAATCAAATCGGCTGCTGATTTAGCCCGACAAGCTGCTCTATAATTAGCAGCTACAGAAGTGGCTGAACGCAATAATTGTTTGCTAATTACATCAGCAGTTCTAGTTTGCGGTAATACCTCAACTAGACGGATAACTCGCAATGCAAGCTGCTTTGTTCTAGCCTTAAACTGATGCTCATTCACAATCCAAAATCCAAAATCTAAAATCTAAAATTCTGTTTATCTGCCGCCAACGGTGATAGAATTGACTTTCAGATGAGGTTGTCCCACTGTGGTGTAGATACTGCCACTAACAGAACCACAGAAACCGGGTGCAAGTTCCAAATCTTGGGAACACATAGAAATTTTGTTCATAATTTCTTTCGCTTCACCAATTAGTATCGCTCCTTTTAGCGGTTTGGTGATTTTGCCATTTTCAATTAAATAAGCTTCATCTACACCAAAGTTAAATTGACCTGTAGCCCCAACGCTACCGCCACCCATTTTTTTACAGTAAATACCTTTATCAACTGAGTTAAATAAGTCTTCTGTGGTATGTTCGCCTGGTGCAATATAAGTGTTACGCATCCGACTAGCAGCAGCAAAGGTATAACTCTGGCGGCGACCACTTCCGGTTCTGGGGTGTCCAGTGCGAGAGGAACCTGTTCTATCGGCTAAGAAGTTTTTGAGAATTCCTTTTTCAATTAATAGGGTTCTTTGAGCCGGCATTCCTTCATCATCCATATCAATGGTTCCGAAGGCATTTTCTGCCCGACCTTCATCCCAAGCTGTGAGACTTTCGTGGGCAATTTTTTCCCCTTTTTTGTCAGCAAAGGGAGTGGTTTTACGTTCAATTTGGGTAGTTTCTAAAAGATGTCCGCAAGCTTCGTGGAAGATTACTCCACCAAAGTGATTGGCCATGATGATGGGATAAGTACCGGAATCTACATAATCTGCATAAAGCATTTTTCCGGCAGATTCGGCAATTTTTTCGGATGCTTCTTGATAATCCCAGGTTCTCAGGAAGTTAGCATCGCTAGTATTACCAGCCCGTTCACCAATGGAGGTGCGATTAGCACCGTCTGCACACAATAGGTTAAAGCCGACGGATTGAGTTAGGCGAATATCACGGGCAAATGTGCCATCACTAGCAGCAACTAAGACTTCTTGCCAATCTCGGAAGTAGGAAGCTCGACGGGATTGTACATGGTTGGCTTTTTTCTGGAGGTAAGTTGTACCATCTAGAAGAACTTCGCCCATTTCTTTGATGGAACTGCAAAGAGGTAACCAATCATCTTTACCTCTTTTGATGGCGTAGTCTCTGAGTAATTCTAGGTTGATTTCGGGAATGAAGGCGTTATGACTAGGTAGTTGTAAGCCTAGAATCAAAAGACCTTTTTCTAGGGCTGCTTTTAAACCGGAGAAAGATAGGTCGTTGGTGCTAACGTAACAGTCTGCTTGACCACGAAATACCCTGACTCCCGCACCTGTAGATAAACTGGGTGAAATACTGGTAATCGCGTCGTCTTCTGCTAAACAACCGATATAGTTACGACGTTCTAAAAATAATTCGATGAAGTCTGCACCTGCGGCGCGTCCTAGTCCCAGAAGGATAGCGAGGGGGGCTTCCCAGGTTTCATCGAATCGCTCCGATGTGGAGGAGTATTGTAATGTGGGGATTTGGTTCGAGAGAAGTAGCGTACTTGTAAGCATGAATAGTCCCGTCTGCTGGCGTTATCAGAGATTTGACTGAAAAAATCCTGGTGAGTTAACTCTAGCAAATTCCGAGGTGAGGAGTGAGGAGATCAGCTGGCTAAATCAAAAACCTATTTTGTCTGATTGTGAATTTTTATGGGTTAGTAGTTCAATTATTTTAAGATAGTTCTTCCTTATCAGCTTTATTATAACAAGCTATAAAATAATTGTCAACCCCCTATCCTATCATTATTTTGCTTTTCTATTGACTCGCCGAGTTAGGAAATGAGTGATTCTGCAACTCCTTTGAGGCGACGGAGTTGGGCTTGCATATCTGCTTTAGTCCAAGATGCGGCAAGGTTGTTAAATCCCCAATTGACTATGGGGTTAGGAATATCGAACTGAAAGCGGTTGACAAGGAGCGTGCCTTGTGGTATTGGTTGACATTCCCAGCGATCGCACCCTTGGAAAAATCCTTGAAATTCCCAAACCACTAAACCCGGTTCCCTTTCTATGACCACACTTTTCAGGGTAGGTTTCAATAGAGGAATTTGAATGATAAACAGACTTTGACTCCCAACCTCAGTATTCCAGGAACCGCCGTCCACGGGTTCGCAACGGAGGGCAGGATTTAGCCAACGCTGCATGAGTGTTAAATCAGTAATGCACCTTTCCACTACCGAGGCTGTGGCCTTGATTTGAATTGATTGTTCAAAAACTTGGGACATGATAGATGTTTCATGCTGTGGCTGTACTTAGATTATCGCAAAACCGAGTATTTGTATTGCTGTAATAAATGTATAACTTACGACTCTCAACTGATAAATCTAGAAGGAGAGAAACTAAATAAATCACCCTAAAAATGTCTGTAATTTGAACTAGATAGATGTGTTTATTGGCAATTTACTGGTAAATTGATAAGCAAAACACGAGTGAACTTAACGGGGCTAAGGATGATTTCATCTTCAGTCATACCATAAGTATTATGAGTGTTTTTAGTAACATAGAACTTTAATACCGGAAAACCATGAACACAACTTGGCAAAGCATAACCCAGTTGATAGACAGTGGTTTGTCGATGAGGGTACACAATTTTTTGGCACAATCGCCAAGCGTACCACTAGATCAAGAAAGGGTTAATGAAGGAATCACCGAAGTACAAGGGGTTCTGGAACAGTTGGTGGGATTTACCCCCCGTTTACTAGGGGCGGCAGCATTTTTATTAGTTGGTTGGCTGATTGCGCTAGTTGTGGCGAAAGTCACAAAGGGGCTTCTCGATCGCACTAACATAGATAACCGGATCGCCGCCGGCATTATGGGTAGTGATGATGTTCCCCAAATAGAGAAGTTAATCTCTGGCTTAGTGTTCTGGAGTATCATCTTAATTACAGTAGTAGGTGTTTTACAAATTCTGGAATTAGAGGTAGCTTCTCGACCTCTGAATAATTTGCTTGACCAACTGATTGGCTTTTTGCCCAAGTTGGTGGGGGCGGGAATTCTTTTGGGAGTGGCTTGGTTAATAGCGACTGTCGTAAAACTGGTTACAGTGCGTTCATTACAGGCGTTTAGGTTAGATGAGCGCCTCAATGAAGAAGTCCAAGATGGGATAGGTAATGCGAACCAATTATCTTTGAGTCAGACTATTGGTAATGTCCTGTATTGGTTTATCTTCTTGCTGTTTCTTGCGCCAGTTTTGGATGCCTTGGCACTCAGACAAGCACTACTACCAGTACAATCTTTAATTACGGATATTCTCTCAATTCTGCCCGATATCCTGAAAGCGTTATTCATTGGGGCATTCGGCTGGTTACTAGCTAATATAGTCCGGCGGATTGTGACTACTTTGTTAGCGACTAACGGGCTTGATAATGTAGGAAGTCGGGTAGGACTGTCAGCATCTTCAGGAATGCAATCTCTGTCAACTATTATTGGCACGATTGTCTATATTTTGATTTTGATTCCTGTGGCGATCGCCTCGCTGAATGCTTTGAAAATTGAGGCGATTTCTTTACCTGCGATCTCAATGTTAGAGCAGGTGCTGAACACCCTACCAGCAATCTTTACCGCCACAGCAATTTTAATTGTCTCCTTTTTCTTGGGGCGGTTTGTTTCGGAGTTGGTTACTGGTATCCTCACTAGTTTAGGCTTTAACAACATTTTCACTATCTTGGGTCTACCATCACTGAGTAGAGAATCTGTAACTCCAGAAGCAGAAGCAACACCAAGACCAGCAAGCCGCACACCCTCAGAAGTAGCGGGTATTATTGCTTTAGTGGGTATTATGCTGTTTGCTACCGTAGCAGCAGTGAATATCCTGAATATCCCTGACCTAACAACACTGGTAACAGGGATTTTAATTATTTTGGGGCGGATCTTAGCCGGATTGATTGTATTTGGTATTGGTTTATTCTTAGCCAATTTAGCATTTCAATTGATTACAAGTTCTGGAAACCGCCAAGCCCGAATTTTGGCACAGGTAGCAAGGATTGCGATTATTACCCTGGTTTCCGCAATGGCATTGCAACAGATTGGTGTCGCCAGTGATATTGTGAATTTAGCCTTTGGACTTTTATTAGGTGCGATCGCAGTAGCAATTGCCCTATCCTTTGGTTTGGGTAGCCGTGATATTGCCCGTGAACAAGTTCAAAATTGGTTAGACTCCTTTAAAAGCAATGAGTAAACCTGGATAATATTTAATATTTCCAGTTTTTAGCGCTAAATCTTGAATTTTTCCATCAATGCGGTTCAGTTAAGATTAGAGTGGATTTATCGGCGTTAATGGCGCATCTACGGCGGTTGATTATTCTTATCTGAACCAAATTGATTTTTAACTCGTTAACTCACCTTGTTTTAGCGGCAGAAAGCTAATAGGACTTACGCACAAGTGACGGAATAAGGAACCACAGAGACACAGAGTACACAGAGAAATCAGGGTTTGAGTGGTCACTGAGCAGTTCGACAGGCTCACTGTAACACTTGTCGAAGTGAGATATTTTGCGTAAGTCCTGGCTAATTAAGATTTCAGTTTTACCTTTTGTTGCAATTCCTCTTTAATCCTGTTGAGGATAGATTTTTCGTCTAAGTTCTCCAAAATGCGAGAAATCACTGCTTTTGGACCCTCATCACCCCAAGTCGCCCCATTAGCCAAATAAACTTTAGTAACTTGACCAATACCATAAGAAGAAACACCAGCCACACCAGCTTGAGTAATAGCCACTGATACATAAGGCGCAAAAGTAGCCCCAGCCGTAGCTGATGCAGAGATCCCCAACACAGTTTTTAATCCACTCAAACCTAAATTAGCTAGTAATTCACTAAAACCGATACCGCCCATACTCAGGGCAATTTTCTGGAGTAATTGCACAGCACCGCTTTCACTCATGGGGATGCCATAGAGTTTAGATAAACCTAAAATTAAAGAAATATCAATAACTATACTACTGAGTATATCGACAACAGTTACCGGATTGAGTGCAATGGCGATCGCCTTAGTCATCACAGCCTTCCAAATCAACTGATTAGCATTTTGTTCCCGAATCATCAGTTTTCGTGCTACCAATTGCTCATTCACCTGATCCGCATAAAGCATAGTATTCAGAGCCACCAACGCCTTACCTTCACGGTGCAGAATCTCCAAAATTTTCAGCTTCAATTCTGCAACTTGACCTGTACTTGTACGTAACTGCACCCCCCTACTACCATCAGGGCGAACAACCGCCGTCCTGACCACAGGAGATGCAGCTGTCATCACAATTTCCAGAGGGGTGAGTAACTCCCTGACCCGTTCATCTCGGATTTTGCGATAAATTGCCATCCGGTCAGCTTCAGGATACTGATCTACCTTATTGAACACCAGAATTATCGGTTTACCAGCCTCCCGTAACTGAGACAAAGCCTCATGTTCTATCTTCGTCATATCCCCAGAAATCACAAACAAAATTAAATCTGCTTGTTTTGCGACCTGTTCCGCCAACGCCGCACGAGTATCACCATCGACTTCATCTAACCCAGGAGTATCAATTAGTTCCACTTGAGATTGACCGCCAGCAGGTAGAGTTACCCGTAAAGTCCGGTCATTTTCCCCAATTGTCTCCTCACTAATACTCCAGTTAACACTTTGAGAATCACGGGTGACTCCATGCAAAGGTCCAGTTTCAAACACCGTTTCTCCCACCAAAGCATTCAGCAAAGAAGACTTACCACGTCCCACCATGCCAAAAGCCGCAATTTGTACCACCATGCTATCCAACTTACCTAGCATAGTTTCCAAATCAGCCAGTTCAATTTCCAATCCCCGTTTCTCCTGGGGACTCAAATCAATATTGGTAACTAAATTTCGCAGAGCCGTTTGTGCTTGCTTATAGTTGAGTGACCTTTGGATGTCATCAAAACTAAAAATAGCACTATCCAGTTCTTCCTCCCAGTTAGATGAGTCACTGCGATCGGGTTCAGGTAAAGGTAATGTAGAAGTCATAGCAAGTAAAATTCACAATTTGGGATGGTGTCCCCATATTCTTATCCTAGTTATTTTTAACAGGGGACTGGGAAGAGGCAGGGGGGAAGATGCAGGGGGGAAGATGCAGGGGGGAAGATGCAGGGGAGCAGGGGGGAGAAAACAGTAATTTCCTACTGACCAATGACTAATAACTAATAACTAATGACCAATGACTAACAAAAAGTCCTAAACTGAAAAATGCATCTAGTAGCCTTAGAATCTTGACTAAATCACCTGTGAGAAAAATAGTTATTGCCGGTAACTGGAAAATGTTCAAAACCCAGGCAGAAACCCAGGATTTTTTACAGGGATTTCTGCCTCTTTTAGAGGAAATACCCCCAAGACGGGAAGTTGTATTATGTCCTCCTTTCACTAACTTAAACATTTTATCCAAGACTTTGCATGGCAGCCTCATCCAGTTAGGGGCGCAAAATCTTCACTGGGAAGAGAATGGAGCCTACACAGGCGAAATTTCTGGCCCCATGTTGACAGAACTTGGTGTACGTTTTGTAATTGTCGGTCATAGCGAAAGACGGCAATACTTTGGGGAAACAGATAAAACTGTCAATCTCCGCCTCAAAGCCGCTCAAAAGTATGGTCTGACACCAATTTTATGTGTAGGGGAAACTAAACAACAACGAGATACTGGGGAAACTGAATCACTTATTATCGCCCAGTTAGAGCAAGACCTCATAGATGTGAATCAGAATAATTTGGTGATTGCCTATGAACCAATTTGGGCAATTGGGACTGGTGAGACTTGTGAATCCACTGAAGCTAATCGCGTCATTGGTTTAATTCGTAGTCAGTTAAGTAATCCCAATGTTCCCATTCAATACGGTGGATCTGTGAAGCCAAATAATATTGATGAGATTATGGCTCAACCAGAAATTGATGGCGTTCTTGTGGGGGGAGCTAGTCTAGAACCTGCAAGTTTTGCTCGCATTGTCAACTACAACTAATTTGATATGCAACGCTTTTTCCCTGGCCGCGCCGGGGAATGCGTGTATCAATTTTACCTTGATTCATAATTCTACAAGCACCACAGATAAACACAAACAGGACTTACGCAATGATTGCCAAAAATCTTGATTTATCGAACCGCCAAGCCGCCAAGAACGCCAAGAAAATGTAGATTATGCGTAAGTCCTAACAAAATAATTTTTATATGTCAAGCAAGTTAATAATTCGAGAACGCTGTTTTGCGTGGGGACAGCGAAGTTACCTTATGGGTGTTTTAAATGTCACCCCCGATAGTTTTAGTGATGGTGGCGCATTTAATAATAGCGCTGCGGCTTTAGCACAGGCACAAGCGATGGTAGCTGCTGGTGTTGACATTATCGATGTAGGAGGTCAATCGACGCGACCAGGAGCAGAGCAAATAACTCTTGCAGAGGAACTAGATCGGGTACTGCCGATATTAGAGGTTCTGCGACCAGCAATTACAGTGCCAATATCCGTAGATACTACTAGAGCTACTGTAGCTAGAGCATCTATAGAAGCTGGAGCGGATATAATTAATGATATTTCTGGTGGCACATTTGATTTAGAAATGCTACCCACAGTCGCAAGTTTAGATGTGCCAATTGTTTTAATGCACATCCAGGGAACGCCGCAGACAATGCAGCAAATGACTAATTATCAGGATTTAATGGCGGAGATTTCTGGTTTTTTAACAAAACAAATTTTAACAGCCACTTCTGTAGGTATTGATAGCAGGAAGATTATTATTGATCCGGGGATCGGTTTTGCCAAAAACTATGAGCAGAATTTAGAGATTTTTCACCAATTGCGTCAATTAAAAGCCCTAAATTGCCCTATTTTGGTAGGAGCATCCCGCAAAAGTTTTATTGGTCGCATATTAAACCAACCAGATCCTCAAAAACGAGTGTGGGGAACAGCAGCAGCTTGTTGTGCGGCTATTGCTCAAGGTGCTGATATTCTCCGAGTTCACGATGTTTCGGAAATGCGTGATGTTTCACTGGTAGCCGATGCACTATTCCGAGAAAAGAATAATTGAACGCAGATGAAGACGGATGAATTGATGGATTTGATGATTCTGTGCAGATTTAGATAAAATCACATACCATTTTCCGAGTTTTTACCATTACCATCTTGAGATATGGAATCAGCAATTAATTGGTCATAAACTTCATTGGTTTTACTGGGGTCGATGAAGACAATTTTAGCGTTATTACTTTCACCAAGTTTTTGGCTAGCTATGACATAATCTTGAGCCACTAGATATCTGAGAATTTCTCGGCTTTGAGGATGAGAAAGTAGGGCTTCAGATATGATTTGCATTGAGGTTTGAGTTCCTTGCGCTCTCTTAATAGCAGCGTCACGTTCTCCTTCAGCTTCAAAAGCCAGCGCCCGTTTTTTGATTTCCGCAGCTCGCTCTTCTTCCATAGATTTTCGGACACTTTCCGGGGGTGTAATGCTTTGAATATCTAAGCGAATAATCTCCACTCCCCAATTTTCTGTTATTTGGTTTAACTGATTTAAAATGGCTGCGTCCATTTCTGCACGGGAAACATTGGTTTCTTCTACAGTGTTCTGAGCGATGATTTCCCGGAGTGTGGTTGTTGTTAGTTGTGTCAGAGAACCTTGGAGATCGTCAATTTCGTAGAAACTTTTGACCATATCTCTGATGCGCCAAAATACGACAGCATCAACTTCTAGGTAAATGTTATCTCTGGTGATCACATTTTGAGGTTTGATATCTAAAAACTGTTCGCGTATTGTATCCTCCATCACAATCTGATCGACCAAAGGCACAATAAAGTTGAGTCCAGGGGAAAGTTTGCGATGATACCGTCCCAGGCGTTCTACTAAGGCTTCGTTGCCTTGATTAATTAGTTTTGCTGATCCTAAAGCATAACCTATGAGGGCTAAGACTATGGCAATAATTGGCTCCATATATTCTCCTATCAGCCTTTGGGTAAATTGAGTGTAAAAGGATATGGTACTACTTTAGCCCCTGATTTCAGTCTGATGTTTTGGGTCTGTAATTTTATCTACATTCATTATGTAGTTTGATCACAAGCTAGTATCAGAGTCAGAGGTCTAATATGGGGTTGATACTTTGGCAGAATGCAATTGTCATTAAAGCACCTGGATTACACCCTGGCAATGAGGATTTAGATGATTCAATTTATATACACATAGGACTTACGCAGCAATTGGCAAAAATCTTGATTTATCTAACCGCCAAGCCGCCAAGAACGCCAAGAAAAGGTAGATTATGCGTAAGTCCTAAGTAAGTTAATCACTGGAGACAAGATTGAGCCAAGGTTGAATATTTCTTGGTAAGTCAGAATTGAACCGGAGGGGAATTTCTGCTGTAGATAGTGATTGGGCGTAAGCTGGTGTGAGGAATTGTTGGTAAATCTGGGCCTGTGGTGTGTCTTGTTTAATAAATGCTAAGGTGACACCACGAATTAGTTGGCGTAGGGAGTTGGTTTCTGCTCCTCGCTTTTCTCTGACGATGTTAGCGGTTGCACTGAGGGGATATGTGGGATCGGTAATGCTCAAGTGTGTCCCACCAATGGCTGTTAATAGATATTTAGAACCACGCAGTTGTTGAAAGGGTCTGAATTGATGGGTTAAGGCGGGGGTAAGTGCGTCTTCAGTTCCCGCTAGGATTAATACGGGTTTGGTAATTTTACTGATACCGTTTTTACCAAAGAGTTTACCTACCAGGGGGTTTAGCGCGATCGCACTCTGAACTCGCGGATCTTGCAAATCTGGTTTACTGTCTTTTAAACTGGCTGCTACACATTGGAATAAATCACCGGGGGATTCGCTAAAAGAAAGAGATGTTTTGCAGAATTGTTGTAATTCTTTTAAGTCTACTTCTCCACCCACTAAGGCTAATGCAGTGTAACCCCCTAAAGAGTGACCAATCACAGTGACTTTCTCTGTGTTAAATTTTCCTGAAAGTTTTCCCGATGAAGTATTCAGTTTTTCTAGTTCGTTGAGCAAAAAGCTGACATCTTTTGGGCGATCAATAAATTCACTAGCTGGTAATAGTTCCGCTAAATTCCTTTCACGGGAAGCATTATTGATGGCTGTGGAGTTACTCCCAGGATGTTCAATTGCAGCGACGGTAATTCCGTGAGAGGCGAGATGATTGGCTAAGTAGCTAAAGAAGCGACGATTGGCTCCGAAGCCGTGGGAAATTACTACCAGTGGACCTGGGGTGGAAGTTTGGCTGAAATAAATATCTACGGGAATGGTGCGACCGCGTTTTCTGTCTTGTAGGGTGAGTGTCTGCTGCTGAACTGGGTTTTTTCCCCTGGCTGCTGGGTCGAAGCTGGGCTGAAAAGACGTATTATTTTTTACTAATAATTCCTCTGCCAGCACTAATCCAAAAGCTTGGTTTTGTAAGTTGTTGGCGTTAAAAGCTAAGGCGATTTGCAGTGCTTGGGTAGCATCTACAGTAATATTTTGTGGTGGATAGGCTCGCAAAAAACTAATGGGACTTAAACCATTAACTTGACGTAGCGCTAGATAAAGACCTGCTTGAATCCCGGCGATGGTACTACCGGGTATGGCTGATTCCAAAGAGGAGACTAATTGTTTACCTTGTGGCGATCGCACTAACTGCTCAAGGAATTTATCTGCAAAACTTGGTTCTATTTGTAACTTTTGATTCAGTAATTTTCCGACCTGTGGCGTTAAGACAAAACTATAAATTTCCAGGTTTTCTGGTAGTTGTCCTGTGCGGGAAAATTTTTCTAAATCGGCGATCGCTACCGACTGCTGAAACGGACCCAAACGGATAGTAATTGTTTCGGCGGCGATCGCCAAGGGAAGACTCACCCCCCAACAAACAGCCAGAGTTAAGCTACAGACAAATCCCTGTAAGCAAGATATTTGAGGTAGATGTTTTCCCAAACGGAATAAAATCATCACATTCCAAAAGTAGTTCCATCACTTGACTACTAATATGGGTTTGAAGTTGCCATTTTTAAATAATCTGAACAACTTCAAACGAATGGGATCATTTTAAAAGAAACCGAATATCGCTCTAAACACTCCCAATAAACCGCCTAGAGGATTAAGCACCGCACCCACATTATCACCAGTACGAGCTAAACCAGAACGGTTCACAATGATCACATCATTATTACGGAGTATGGGATTCGTCTCCTCATTAATGTTCTCAGAAAAATCAACTTTAACTTCCCGCTTAGTTATAGAACCATTAGGATTGAGCCGAACCAAATCCACGGTACTTTTTCTAGCTCTAGAATCGTTGAATCCACCAGCAGCTAACAAAGCTTGGTTTAATGAGCTATTAGGCTTAATCTCAACCGATCCCGGAGTTTTGACTTCACCTACCACACCCACTTGAATTGTGGCAGCAGACAAAGTAGTGTTAGCCAATTCAGTTGCTTCGGCTGTATTTACCGCACTAGCAGTAGGAATAATGATGGTATCTCCATCCTGCACAATAATGTTTTGACTGATATCACCAGTCTGTAATAATTGCCAGAGGTCAATATCTATATTTTGTTCTGAACCTGTTCTAGTGAGACGGCGCAACTTGAGATTACGAACATCAGCTTGTGATGTAATTCCCCCAGCTGATTGCAAGGCACTCATGACAGTAGGTAAACCACCACCTTCTGCACCAGGTCCAACCAGATATGAACCGGGACGATTAACTTCACCAATAATGGCTACATTCCTGGGTGTGGTAGTGCTAGCGGCAAAGTTAGCTGAAAATAAATTACGTGCTTCTGCAACGTTAAAAGTAGTTGCTGTTGGAACAACAATGGTGTCCCCATCGCGTAAAGTAATATCTTGGTCTATCCGACCAGTTTGAATCAATTCCTTTAGGTTCAGATTCACAACTTGCTCAGAAGAACGTCCTACCTTCCGTCTTAATTGGACTTGAGTCACATCTGCTGCCAAAGTCACACCTTGAGCCGTAGTCAAAGCAGCTAATACAGTTGGGTATTGAACGCCGGGATTATTACCCGCGCCGCCTTGTAAATTCAGAGTATAAGAACCTGGCCTTGTAACTTCTCCGGCGACCAAAACATTAATCGGACGAGGGGATAACAGGTTCACTGAAATTAGAGGACGCTTGAGAAACCGAGAATATCTCCTGGCGATTTCATCAGCGGCCTGTTCGGTGCTGAGACCCAGAACTGATACACTGCCAATTAAGGGTAAGTTGATTGATCCACCCGGAGGAATTTGGTATTCACCAGTATATTCTGGTACTTCAAATACATTTACACGAATTAGATCACCACCACCCAAACTGTAATTAGTGTCAATTGGGATAGATGGTGATTCTGATTGTGTTGTGGGGATGATTGGTTGTGTACCCGGTAGTTGTGGTTGTACTGAGGGAAAACTTGGTTGTGTTGTTTGTGATATAATTTGTCCCTGAGCTATGCTGGCAGAAGGCGCAGCAACATTAACAGCAGTTAATAAGGCAGCACCCAAAAATGGCTGGGTGAGGAATTTCAACAAATCCGAGTTAAGCATATTTATCTGAGACTTTGAGACTTTTATCGCCATAGTACTGCCTAAATATCTGAATTTTGACTATACTTTATTATTTAAGTTCTTCGATTCTATTGCCCCAACATTCTTATTTTCCTAGAACATCGTAGTTTTCCGGAAGGATATTATTTTTTATCGTTGAATTTTTCATAAATTTTAATTAAAGATCACAAAAAAAAGCAACTAATTCGCGTAATTCCCCGGTGTTATGCCCAAGAGGTATATCAGCGAATTAGTTATAGTTTAAACTCTATGGACTGTCTGAAAGCTTAGTAGTTTGATGGCTGAAAAATATTCAAAAACGCCAATTATGTTAACGGCGAGGAGCATTAAAAGCGTCCCAGGCGGCTTGAGCTGCATCTTGCAGGCGATCGCCAAAATCTGTAATTTCTTTAACGAGCAAATCCCAGTTTTTTTCTGTTTCTTCTTGCATGGTAGCCCAAGAATCCTCCAGGCGATCGCGCGAAATTAGTTTTTCCCCTTCAATTGCTTCTCTAGCTTCACGCACAGCATTAATATAGGTTTCACGCGTCAAAGTACCTGCTGATTCTGCTTCTTTTTGGGCGCGTATTTTCAGCGCCGTAATTAAAGCTTTAGTTTCACTCTTGACATCATCCGTTTCATCCACCATCTCAGTTTCTACCATTTCATTGGTTTCAGGGCTAATTTCGACAATAGCTGTAGATTCTCCAGATTCGTTATTGTTGTGAGGATTCATAATTACAATTTCCTTATTTGTAAAACTGCTATTTCTGATGAGAACTTTAGCGACAGATTTGAGGAATTATGTCGTTGATAATTGTCTCTCTAACTTTAGCAATTCTTCAACTCGTGCTGCTGTGGCAGGATGGCTAGAAAACAAGTTACCCAAAAACTCACCGGAAATCGGGTGAATAATTAATAACGGCTCAAAAGAGGGATTAGCATTTAGAGGTAGTTCTTTGGCCGTAGCCTCTAACCTTTGCAGCGCCTGAGCTAAAGCGCGGGGATTACCAGTTAATCTAGCTGCACCTGCATCGGCGGAAAACTCCCGTGTCCGGGAAATTGCTAACTGAATAATTGTGGCTGCTATAGGCGCAAGTAAAACTGTTAACAACAGACCTAAAGGATTTCCACCTCTGTTATCATCTCGTGAACCACCACCAAACCATAAGCTGTAACTTACCATTTGTGCCAAAAACGAAACAGCCCCGGCAATTGTGGCAGCGACAGCTTGTGTGAGAGTATCACGATTAATAATATGAGTCAGTTCGTGAGCAATCACTGCTTCCAGTTCATCATCTGGTAATATATTTAAAATACCTTCAGTCACAGCCACAGATGCGTGTTCTGGATCACGTCCGGTAGCGAAAGCATTAGCAGTTTGACTAGGAACAATATAAACACCCGGCATAGGAATATTAGCGCGATCGCTCAATTTCCTCACCATATAATATAGTCCCGGCGCTTGGGCTTCAGTCACAGGTTGGGCGTGGTACACACTCAAAGCAATCTTATCTGATTGATACCAAGAAAACAGATTTGTTGCTGCGGCTAAACCAATACCAATAATTAAACCCCCACTACCGCCAATTACCCAGTAGCTAATGGCAATCAACAAACCACTAAGCACAGCTAATAACGTCACAGTTTTTAATTGATTGTTCATCATTTGGCTCTCCCGCTCATACTGTATGAGATTTGTGAGAAAACAGCATCACTCCAGTCGCATTTTTATTCTATCTAGCCAAACTCAGAATATTGGTGCAGAAAACCTCTGAAATTGAGTAGGGATTTCACCCTTAAACTTTGGTATAGCATTTACACTTATACAAGCCTATTTAGTTTTTTTAAACACTTTCTTTCATAACAGGATATACTCTATAAGTAGTAACAATTATATTTACATCAGTTTCCCGCAAAAACTCAGTGTAAAATCAGGTGATACAAGCTTAAGTCCCATACTGAGTGATATCACAATATAATGTTTAACCAAGCAGCACGATTAAACGTGTATAAACAATGCCAGATACTTCAAATTTAGTTTCCGAATTTGAAACATTATTTAGACAAAAATTAAAATTAAATAATTGTAAGCTGAAAAAGAAAAGGCAAGAGAATAGTTATGAAATTATAACTCCAGCCAAAGATATTTTTTTAATGTCCTGGTGTAACTTTCCAGACGTTAACTTGATATATCAGCCCATAGGGATACGCACACAGCAGACTTTAGTTTACGAACGAACTATCCGTTCCCACATTAATTTTTGTTTGAGTAGTATCCAGGATAATACACAGACAGCCGTATAAATTTAACAATGTTTGGGTGGGTAAAACTCACCCTCAAGCACAAGGAAAACGCACCTTATTTCCTAAAAAATTTATATTGATCCGCTTAAAAATAAAAAGCTAGAGAATAATTATAAATTACAACTCTAGCCAAAGATATTTTTTATAACTTAAAATGTCTGGGATGAGTACTACCCATCCTGAAGAACTACTTAGTTATTGGTGATTCAGTAGCTGTTTTACCAACTAACATTGCGGCATTTTCTTCACTTTCAAGAATACCGAATTCAATCAACAATTCTTCTAGTTCTTCCATTTCTATGGGGGTAGGAATTGTCAGATTTTTGTTGTTGATAATCTTGGTAGCCAAAGTCCGATATTCGTTACTTTGATTACTATCAGGTGCGTACTCGTTTACTGTCATCCGACGTAACTCAGCGTGTTGTACAATGTTGTCACGAGGTACGAAGTGAATCATTTGGGTGTTCAAGCGTTTCGCCAGGGTTTCGATTAAATCAACTTCCCTGTCAACGTTACGGCTGTTACAAATCAAACCACCCAAGCGCACCCCACCAGTGTGAGCATATTTAAGAACACCACGAGCGATGTTATTAGCAGCGTACATCGCCATCATTTCGCCTGATGTGACAATGTAGATTTCTTGCGCTTTACCTTCTCTTATTGGCATAGCGAAACCACCGCACACAACGTCGCCTAATACATCGTAAGATACGAAGTCAACATCTGTGTATGCACCATTTTCTTCTAAGAAGTTGATGGCGGTGATAATACCCCGACCAGCACAACCTACACCGGGTTCTGGACCACCTGATTCTACACAACGGACACCACGGAAGCCGGTCAGCATGACTTCATGTAGTTCGATGTCTTCTACAGCGCCTCTTTCCGCAGCCAATTGTAGAACACTGGTTTGAGCTTTACTGTGTAGCATCAAACGGGTAGAATCAGCTTTGGGGTCACAACCGACGATAAGAATGCGCTGACCCATTTCCGCCATAGCAGCCAAGGTATTTTGAGAAGTAGTAGATTTACCAATACCACCTTTACCGTAGAATGCTATTTGTCTAATTTTTTCGTCAGTCATGATAATGATTTCCTACAATTATTTTGTTGATTGGTCTGAAAGTTTCTATCAGTCTTTCAGGCTTGGTTAGGTATAGTGAAACCACCACGAGCTTGATATTGGTGACGAATTATGCCACTTTTTCCAGTTGAGAAGCTGACACCTGAAGGTCAATTCTCATCCATATATCACTTCCGCCAAAAAGTTGCGTTGATGCAGAGTATTTTTGTTAGGAAATGCTCAAATGATATTGCAAGTGTTACCAGATGCACTGATGACGCAGCTTTTTAAAGCTTGAATCAAGCATTATTAGTTGTTGTAGTATCCCAGACGGTTGCTCAAACCTTAAGAGTAGTTGCAGCAGGAATTTAAGTTTATGTAGAGTGCATCCTTTAAACTACATAAATAACCAACCAACCAATATTGCAATTTACTCTCAATGGTGACTACAATTTTCTTGATTTTGCTGATGTTATGAACGCCAAGAACTTCTAATTCATTGAATTAGCCATATCATGAGTAATAGAAGGACATCAATCCTTACCTAAAAGTGGTACTCTTGCTCCGGCAATTTCTTGGTGATGTTTGACAATATGGTTAAATTCCCGGATATGTGGAACAGTATCAGCTCGGCTTGAACTTTATGTTCCAACAGATAAGAATGCTATGACTTAGTTCGCAGTAGAATATATTTTTCTCCGCTTGTGCTAAGTGAATAACTATTCTAAGTTCTATTGAATTGTTAAGTTTTACTAAAAGTCTTTCTTCCTAGACTCTAAGTTTAATTGCATCTGGAGGGTAATCCCAACTAGGTTAGCCAAATCTTATGTGCCTACACTAAGGCAGTTTTGATTGACTTCAAGTTGTTACGAAAGTTACTATCCTACCTAGCCTGAGTTTACCTATTCGTTACAAAAAGCGGTAACGAATCGAAGCGAATTTACCAGAGCAAAAAAACTTTATTGAGCTTGTCTCAATTACGTGAATTTTTCTACTGCTTTTACTTTTTTGATTCCTATACGAAGCATAACATATAAATTTCTATCTATTTATTGAATGCAAATTTATTTTTTTCATTTAAGCAAAATGGATATTGTTATTAGTATCGTAAATAGCAATATGTAATTAGCTAAAAATTCTTTGTCTATAAATTGCACCTTCTGGAGTTATGGGAATGTTAGCCAGTATATTGTGGATTTTAATCATGGGCTTTTTTGTCGGTCAACTTGCTCGACGTTTAGGCGCTCCACCTTTAATTGGGATGATTTTAGTGGGGATAATTCTTAGCCCCCAAGTGCTAAATCTGATTAATTCAGATGTGTTGAATGCTGCGGATGATTTAAGAACTTTGGCGGTGATGATTATTTTGATGAAAGCTGGCTTAGGTTTAGACAGAGAAAAGTTAGCTCAACAGGGAACTGTAGCATTGCGTTTAGGTTTTTTACCGGCCACTATCGAAGCGATCGCCATCGCCTGTGCAGCTATGGTAATCTTTAAATTTGACTTTCTCACTGGGTTACTTTTAGGCTGTGTGATTGGCGCTGAATCTCCGGCTGTGATTGTCCCCGGAATGCTGAGACTCAAAAGTTTAGGCTGGGGCGTTACCAAAGGCATACCCGATGCAATTCTGACTGGTAGTGCCTTATCTGATGTACTGCTGTTATTAGTTTTTAGCCTGTTGCTGAGTTTCTTGGGTGATGGAAGTGTTGACCCAATCATCCTCATAGGAGGATTTACCCTCACCCCCTTGCAACTGCTTCCACTGCAAGTCATTATGCAAATTTTACTAGGAGTGCTGTTTGGCTACTTAGCAGCCCGTTTATTGGTGGTGCTATTAGTAAACCAAAATTGGACTCAAAACGCCGTTCAAGATACCGTAATTGCTGCCAGTCTCGCCTTATTTTTAGTCATTTCGGCTCAGGCGTTGCCTTATTTTTCTGGTTATTTAGCAGCAATGAGTTTAGGTTTTTTCCTGATTGAATTAGATGCGCCCCTAGCTAGAAAATTACGCGGTGGATTTGATAGCCTCTGGATAGTTGCGGAGATTTTTCTGTTTGTTTTATTGGGTGCAACTATTCAACTGCAAATATTAGGAAATATTCTCTTACCTGGTTTAGCAGTTCTGGCAATTGGTTTACTTCTCGGTCGGATGCTAGGCTGGTATCTTTCCACACTGGGCAGTAATTGGAATTGGCGGGAAAGACTGTTTTTATTACCAGGAAACTCAGCTAAAGCCACAGTACAGGCAGCTATTGGAGCTATTCCCCTTGCCCAAGGCATCGCGGGAGGTGAGATAATTTTAGCGATCGCAGCTTTATCGATTTTAATTACAGCACCTTTAGGAGCCTGGGCAACGATGACCTTTGCACCTAAATTATTACAACGGGGAGAAGTTGATCCCACAAAAGTTACTGTTACAAGTTCTACACTATTATTAGCAGCAGTTGATACATCTAGTTTAGCTACAGCCGTTTTAACCAAAGTCGCAGATTTAGCACGACGCAGTAACGGTGAAGTAATAGTTTTGCATATAGTTAATTTCCCCAATCAGCAAGAAATCCAACAACTAGAATCACAAGCTCAAAAATTGTTATCAGATATCAGATATAAATTTTTCACGGTTACAGGTACGGTTCCAGAGGAAATTATTCGCACTGCCCAAGAACATCACGCCACAGCGATTATTATGGGAAAACGGGGTCATCAACCTTGGGAAAAAGTCCTGATTGGCTCAGTATCGCAAACAGTTTTAGAAACTAGCCCCATACCTGTGATTGTGGTGGAAAATCTTCAATCCTAGTCATCTCAAAAACTACAGATGGCAAACTTATCAGGTTACTCATATCATAAGTTTAAGTATAAATCTATAGCTGAAGCTTGTGTAATGAAAAGTCAAATTTTAGCCACAGCCATATTCTTAACTACAATCAGCCTGGTAACAACTGCCCACGCAGCTAACTTTGAACACGTCAGACAGTTATTAGCCACCAAAGAATGTCAAAACTGCGACTTGAGTAATGCAGGTTTAGTCATGGCTGACTTATCTGGAGCGGATTTAAGGGGTGCTAATCTGACAAATGCTAACCTCAGCCGTGCCAATTTAAGCGGTGCTGATTTAAGAGGTGCAAATTTAAGCCGTGCTGGTTTATTTGGTGTTAATCTTAGCCAAGCTAAACTGACTGGGGCAAATCTGATCGGTGCTGACTTGAGAAACACCTATTTAGCTAATACAGACTTTAATGATGCTTCCCTCGATGGTGTTAACTTTCAAGGCGCAGTGGGAATACCCATGCAACTCGCCACACCAGAGGAATTTTATGCTTTAGGTGTAGCAGAAGCACAAAAAGGGAATCAAAAACAAGCCATTAATTATTTTGATCAAGCGATCGCCTCTCAGCCAGAATACGCAGGAGCTTACTTAGCCCGTGGTGTTGCTCGTTACCAAATATTTGATAGAAAAGGTGCATTTGCAGATGCCGAAATTGCCGAAAAAATGTTTACAGAACAAGAAAACGAGGCAGGAATCCAGACAGCACAGGCTTTCATGCAAGAACTACAAACACCATACTCTAGCGAAGTGACTACTGGTAAACCTAAGTTTTTCGACTTTGTAGGTAGTCTTGGCTCAGTTTTACTACAATTCTTACCTTTTTAAATCCTGAGTTCCAATGAATTGGGTTTGTTGACCGAAAATAACTGTGGACTCTGGCTCAAATGTGCCACGTATGCGTGAGAAAATTAATTCATATAATTGATGGCACAGAAGGAAAAAAGATGTCAGAGAATTTAAAAAGCCAAGTAGTTACCCAAGGCGTGCAGCGATCGCCTAATCGAGCTATGCTGCGGGCAGTGGGTTTTCAAGATGAAGATTTTAATAAAGCCATTGTGGGCATTGCTAATGGCTACAGTACTATTACTCCCTGCAATATGGGGATTAACAAACTAGCGCAAAGAGCAGAAATTGGTGTAAAAAGCGCCGGAGCAATGCCGCAGATGTTCGGTACGATTACCATTAGTGATGGTATTTCCATGGGGACTGAGGGGATGAAATATTCCCTGGTATCGCGGGAAGTAATTGCTGATTCCATCGAAACCGCCTGTACTGGGCAAAGTATGGATGGTGTTTTGGCTATTGGTGGCTGTGATAAAAATATGCCAGGGGCAATGCTAGCGATGGCGCGAATGAATATCCCTGCTATTTTTGTTTATGGTGGCACAATTAAACCTGGTCACTACGATGGTAAAGATTTAACAGTTGTTAGTTCCTTTGAAGCCGTTGGTCAATACAGTGCCGGCAAAATTGATAAAGATGAACTTTTAGCCGTGGAACGTGAAGCTTGTCCCGGTGCTGGTTCCTGCGGTGGAATGTTTACAGCCAACACCATGTCTTCCGCTTTTGAAGCAATGGGTATGAGTTTACCTTATTCTTCCACAATGGCAGCTGAAGACGCGGAAAAAGCCGACAGTACGGAAAAATCAGCCGTTGCTTTAGTAGAAGCCATTCGCAAGCAAATCTTACCTCGCCAGATTATCACCCGGAAATCCATAGAAAATGCCATTTCCGTAATTATGGCCGTGGGTGGTTCCACAAATGCAGTATTGCACTTTTTAGCGATCGCTCGTGCAGCTGGAGTCGAACTCACAATAGACGACTTTGAAACCATCCGTGGACGTGTCCCTGTGTTATGCGACTTAAAACCCAGTGGTCGATATGTCGCCACAGACCTGCACAAAGCCGGTGGGATTCCCCAAGTCATGAAAATGCTGCTTGAGCATGATTTATTACACGGTGACTGCTTAACTATTAGTGGTCAAACAATAGCCGAAGTCTTAGCAGATATCCCCGCAGAACCACGCACCGACCAAGATGTTATCCGTCCTTGGAATAATCCGATGTATGCTCAAGGACACTTAGCCATCCTCAAAGGTAATCTAGCCACAGAAGGGGCTGTAGCTAAAATCACCGGAGTCAAAAAGCCAGTTATTACTGGACCCGCACGGGTATTTGAGTCTGAAGAATCCTGTTTAGACGCTATTTTGGCAGGTAAGATTCAAGCAGGTGATGTGATAGTTGTTCGTTACGAAGGACCCAAAGGTGGCCCTGGAATGCGAGAAATGTTGGCTCCCACCTCAGCCATTATCGGTGCTGGATTAGGCGATAGCGTAGGTTTAATTACTGATGGACGCTTTTCCGGCGGTACTTACGGTATGGTAGTTGGTCACGTAGCCCCAGAAGCAGCCGTTGGTGGTGCGATCGCCCTTGTAGAAGAAGGTGATACCATCACCATAGATGCCACCAATCGCCTATTGCAATTGAACGTCTCAGATCAAGAATTAGCCAGTAGACGTGCCAATTGGCGACCCCTTACCCCACGTTATACCAAAGGCGTACTAGCTAAATATGCCAAATTAGTATCTTCTAGCAGCGTTGGTGCAGTCACAGATTTAGACTTATTTAATGATTAGCCATTAAATATCCACAGATGAGCGGTGTCTTAAAAGTCTCCGACTCATCTATAGCAACCGCCAAGGAAGTTAGGACAGAAACAGATCATGAAACCTTTACAATTAGCGAGTTTCCAGCCTGTTACCTGCGATGCACTGAGCAGTTCGACAGGCTCACTGTAACACTTGTCGAAGTGTTCCCTGTTCCCTGTTCCCTGCTATAAGAGAGATATTTCCCAATTTACAACTGCGGAAAAACCCCCGAAAATATCCGGGGGCTGGCATAATATTATTTCCACAGATAACTTGTAGTAAAAGCGCTTGGTACGCACCGAATAAATCAATTACGGTGATTATTACTGTAGCGAACCCTTGTACCAGCCCAAAGCAGCTTCTCTCGCAGTGTCTGATAATATGAATTGTTCTCTCGTAAAATAATAAACTTAGCCCGACAATCGGCCATCCGCACATCAACGCGATGTCCAGGCCAAATGGAAGTAGATAACACCCCATCCATCCACAATTTTGTACTCAAATCATAGTCTCCCAAAGGCCAAATGCTGACCACAGAACCAGGAGGTAGAACTAGAGGGCGACTAGAAAGACTCATGGGACAAATGGGAGTGATAGTCACCGCTTCCATTCCATCATGCATAATCGGGCCACTAGCAGAGACAGTATAACCAGTAGAACCAGTGGGAGTGGAAATAATCAAGCCATCCCCCACATATTGATCGACTACCTCACTATCAATTTCCATTTCCAGAATAGAAGTAATCATGCGGTCAGCAGAAGCCGGTTTCACACAAAATTCGTTCAAAGCCAAGTAACGTTCGGTTACAGGTTCCAAATTTGTGTAATTACCTTCATAGACGGCCGCTTGCAACATCATCCGTCGCTGGATAGCATAGCGATCTTCAAATAGCCGATCCCAAACCTTCTCTGTATCTTCAAACTCATCTACAGACTCAGTTAAAAAACCCAGATGACCGCCAACATTCACACCCAGAATAGGTATACCAGCTGGGGCTAAATGTCTAGCACTGGTTAAAACAGTACCATCACCACCGAGTACCAAAGCCAAATCAATGGGTTGAGTTGCAGAAGCCAAAAACACCGGGTAAGGGTTATCTTTCGGCCCACTAGGCCCCATCAATACCTGACAATGGCGGTTTTCTAGTTGTTTAGCACAGAGTTCAGCCCAGCGTTTACTCTGGGAATCTCGTGCTTTATAAGCAATGATTACCTGCTTGAGTTGCACGAAAAATTACCACTTCAGGAGATTAAACTGCTCCATATCAACGGTGTCACGGTTACGATAAATCGCCAGCACAATTGCTAAACCCACCGCCGCTTCAGCAGCTGCCACGGTAATCACAAATATGGTGAATACCTGACCCTTAATTAAAGTTGAATCGAGAAAATTGGAAAATGCCATTAAATTCAGATTAACAGCATTCAGCAGTAACTCAATGGACATCAATACCCGTACAGCATTACGACTGGTGATTAAGCCATAAATGCCAATACAAAACAAAGCTGCTGCTAGTAATAAAAAATACTGGAGTTGCATGGATTCTGGTGTTCCTTCTAATAGCTTGCCCGGCATAGCCATAAAAAATCTGGCTTTTTACCTGCAATATTATTTCCAAATGTTACTCTTTTGTTTCGCTACCCGCCGATACTAAGTCTCTGGGACGTTCTGGCAAATTCAAAACATTCTCTGGCAACTGTGAGGATAGTGATTGTTCAGGTAAGTATTCACGACGTGCCAAAATAATTGCTCCTACCATTGCTATCAGCAATAATACTGAAGCTAGTTCAAAAGGTAGTAAAAAATCAGTGAAGAAATGCTCACCAATCACAACTATAGAACTTTCTGGAGCTACAGCACCAGGTGTTGAGTATGCCCAAGGAGTCCCTAATACCATCACGCTCAATAAGCCAAATAAGCCGAGACTGACCAACGCTGTCAGTACTTTCCTCAGCCCAGCATTGGGAAATGGTGCGAAATCTTCCCGCTTGTTTACCAACATAATGGCAAACAAAATTAGTACGTTAACCGCACCAACATAAACGAGAACTTGTGCTGCTGCTACAAAGTCACCATTTAGCAACAGGTAAATTCCAGCCATGCTGATAAATACGCCTCCCAGCATAAAGGCAGAATAGACAACGTTAGAGAACAGCACTACTCCTAAAGCTGCCCCAATCATCATCACGCCCAGTATACCTAAGGCAACAAACTGTACTCCTTCAGCTAGATTCACTTTTTCTGATCCTTTTTGATTTCCAATAAATGTTAACTGGTAAGTAGTACAGCAAAGCGGAGATCGAGATATGATTCAAAAAAGTTAAATTTTGAATTACGAATTCCGCCCAGCTGTATTATCCAGTGGTCTTTTCTGTTTGTTCTACTAGGTCTTCTGGGCGAGAACCGGCACGAGGTGCATCAGCAGGTACTCCGTGAGGTTCCATTACACCCTTGGGCAAGTAAGCTAGTTCTCGCAGTGGCGTAACCATTGGGTCATTGGTGACTTTATAAGGCAGACGACCTAGCGCTACGTTGTCATAGTTCAATTCATGGCGATCGTAGGTGGATAGCTCATATTCTTCTGTCATTGATAGACAGTTAGTTGGGCAATATTCCACACAGTTGCCGCAGAATATACAAACTCCAAAGTCAATGCTGTAGTGTTTGAGCTTTTTCTTTTTGTTGGCTTTCTCAAATTCCCAATCCACTACAGGTAGATTGATGGGACAAACCCTTACACAGACTTCACAGGCGATACATTTATCAAATTCAAAGTGAATCCGTCCACGAAACCGTTCGCCAGGAATCAGTTTTTCGTAAGGGTACTGTACAGTGACTGGGCGACGTTGCATGTGGTCAAAAGTGACAGCTAATCCTTGACCAATGTAACGTCCCGCTTGTACGGCTTCTTTGGCGTAATCACCAACTTGTTTTAGGAACTTTAGCATTTTCGTGTCTCTCTCTCTTTTCAATTTGGGATTTCGGATTTTAGATTTCAGACTTAATCTAAAATCTAAAATCTAAAATTGGGTTATCCACCAAAGGCGACGGGAAAGGCAAGTTTCAGAGCTGCGGTTACTAGAAGATTAACCAAAGCTATTGGTAACAAAAACTTCCATCCTAAATCTAGCAGTTGATCAATCCGCACCCGTGGTACTGTCCAACGCAATAAGATGGCGATAAACACTAATACGTAGGCTTTGATGAGGGTCATGACGATACCCAAAGACGCGGTTGCGACTTGCAACACGGGATCTAATTCACTGATTCCTAGCCAACTAGCTATGAGTTCCACGGGAATGGGAAAGTCCCAACCACCCAGGTATAAAACTGCTACTAGTAGGGCTGAAAGCACTAGGTTGACATAGGAACTTAGGTAAAACAGAGCGAATTTCATGCCTGAGTATTCGGTCTGATAACCAGCGACGATTTCTTCTTCTGCTTCTGGTAAGTCAAAGGGTAAGCGTTCGCATTCTGCTAGGGCTGCTATCCAAAAAATTAGTAACCCTACTGGTTGCCGCCAAATGTTCCAGCCGAGGATACCATAACCAGATTGCTGGTTAACAATATCAATGGTACTGAGACTGTTAGACATCATGACTACGGCTAGCACGCTCAATGATAGGGGTATTTCGTAGCTAATTGATTGAGCCGCCGCCCGTAAGCCTCCTATGAGGGAATACTTGTTATTGGATGCGTAGCCAGCCATTAATAATCCAATGGGGGCGATGCTAGAAAAGGCAATCCAGAGGAAGATTCCCATGCCGACATTGGTAATTACAATGTTCTGTCCAAAGGGGACAATTAAGTAGGACAGAAATACTGGCAGTACGACTAAAATGGGGCCGATGGTAAATAGCCAAGGGTCAGCTTTAGCTGGAACGATATCTTCTTTAAATACCAGCTTGAGACCATCGGCTACTGGAGCTAGTAAGCCAAATGGACCAATAAATTCTGGGCCAATGCGCTGCTGTACTGATGCGGAAATTTTCCGTTCTAGCCAAACACAAACTAGCACCCCTACTGTGGCTCCTATGAGCATTAGTATCATGGGCAAGGGCATCCATATGGCTTTGGCTGTCCCGGCTGGTATTCCTAAATCCATTACGGATTGAATAAATGTTCCTTGGAGGTCAATTCCTGAATTCATGTTTCCGCTCTTGTAAGTCAATTGAAGTATGAAGTGTGAAGTTATAAGGTATAAAATTCGATTCCTTCATGCTTCATCCTTTTATGCTTTGATGAAGACGTTTGATTGCAGATTTTTGCCAATTCCCATGCCTAGTATATCGTCGGATGGTTTTCACCCAGTGAAGCTATACAAGAACTTCTACTTATGCTTAGGATTAGGATTTCTTTGGCTAGGTGAGATGGGGGTGCAGAGGGATCTCCTCTACATCCCCTGGATTTCTCCACTCTCGCCTCACAAGTCATGACAAAACCTCTGCCGGCTTAATGGCAATGGTTTAATGTGACTGAGAATCCAACGGCCAGTTAACGCTGATCCATGGGGTGGTAAGGAACCTCATGCTTGCCGTTATAAATCTGGGTAGGTCGGAATATGCGGTTTTCTGCGAGTTGTTCTTTCCAGTGGGCTAGCCAACCGGCAACACGGGCGATCGCAAATATTGGTGTAAATAGGTCTGTGGGAATGCCCATTTTCCTATACACTAAACCTGAGTAAAAGTCAACATTAGGATAAATCCCTTTGCCAGCCAGTTTTTCGGCTACGACTTTCTCCATCTCTAGGGCAATGTCATAGTATTTGTCATGCCCAAACTTGGCAAATAATTGTTCTGCCAGGTTTTGTAAGACTGTAGCTCGTGGGTCTTTGACTTTGTAGACCCGGTGTCCAAAGCCCATGATCTTGGCTTTGCGTTTCAGCAGGTCTTCTACATAGGGGCGCACATTTTCCACTGTGCCAATTTCTTCCAACATCTGAATCACTTCTTCGTTGGCCCCACCATGCAGAGGACCGCCCAGGGTTCCTACGGCACTAGCAACGACAGCGTAGGGGTCAGTCAAGGTGGAAGCTGTCACCCTAGCACTGAAGGTAGAAGCGTTCATTGTATGCTCGACATGAAGAATCAAGCAGATGTCGAAAATTTTGGCCGCTAAAGGATCTGGTTCTTTCTCATTGAGCATATAGAGAAAGTTAGCGGCGTAGTCTAAGTCATCACGAGGCTTAACGGGGTCATTGCCTTTTCGCATCAACTGAAATGCAGCTACCATTGTGGGAATAGTCGCTAACAACCGCACTACGGCATCTCGGATGTAGGCAGGGTTATGTAAATCCCGACGCGAATAAAATAAGCCTAAAGCCGCAGCTGAGGCTTGTAAAGCATCCATCGGGTGACCGCTTTCTGGAAAGCATTTCATCATATCCCGAATGCGGTATTTTATTCGTCTGTGATAACGAATATCATGCTCAAACGTTTCCAATTCTTCTTTGCTTGGCAGTTCACCCCAGATTAAGAGATAAGCAGTTTCCAGAAATGAACTGTGTTCTGCTAGTTCCTCAATCCGGATGCCACGATATTCTAGAATTCCCTTCTGCCCATCAACATGACTAATACTTGATTGGGCCGCGGGAATGCCTTCTAAACCAGGCTTGTATTCGCACACCATCATGGCAACACCATTTGTTTGTTGAGATATCTGATTGTGCAAGGCACACGCTCCGCGAACACGCTAACTGACCAGAAACTATTGTCGCTATCACAGTCACTGATGTCACAACATTTATGGAAAAATGTTGCAAGGCTGTTATAGCAGGTACTTGGGCGGTGTCAACCAAAACATTTGACTACGACCCAGAGGTGAACCTATTTCTGGTAGTTTTATCCCGATCATACCTGCTTTTTTCAAGACTAAACTGTGTTTGACTTTTCCCCACAGCAGAATTTCTGCCCAATTACTCAAATCTGGTTCATGTCCTACTAAGGCAATATGGGTATTTTGCGGATAATTTTTCGGTTCTAACCAGTAATTCAGCCAAGGGTCAATATTACCGTTGGGGGCTAAATGAGTGGATTCTTCCCAGGCGTTACTCAATCCGGCTGTTACCATAATTTCTGCTGTTTGGCGCGCCCTAACTAGGGGACTGGTGATCATCACATCAAATTGCAAACCGAGGTGTTTAATTTTTTGGGCAACTTTTTCGGTTTTTTGTCGTCCTTCTTTGGTAAGACTCCGCTCTTCATCTTTGATGTCTGGTTGCCTTTCTTCAGCAATGCCATGACGAATTAAGTATAATTCCATTTTTTTAGTGGTGAGTTAAAAGTTATACATATTCATTGTCAGAAATTCATACCAAAATAGGGGTTTAGCATAACTCTTGGGGCTGAGAATAGCCACGGTAAACCCCTACTGAATCAATGTTTTGTCAGGTTCTGGTTGATTGAATTGACTGAGGATACATTGTACTAAGACTACTCAGATTGAATTGGGTCGTCTTGAGGATTTACCAACTTGAGTAGCTTTTGTTTGATTTGAGAATCATATACTTCCCATTTCAGTTTGGCATAGGCGGAATTTTCGTTACTTCCAGATAAGAAACCCATAGGAATTTCAAAACCACCAGCGCCTGTCCGTCCACCACCAAAAAATCGGCCTGTATTATCTTGTCCAAAGGCTTCTTTAATAAACTCATCTGGGTCAAGGGTGAGTTTAGCGGTTCTCAGGGAGCCAATGACTACTTCTAGTTCGTCTTCGTCGTGAACAATACCGAAAACTACTGCGGTGTGAACGTTTTCTTCACTGACTAGGAAGTCGGCCGCTTGGGGAATAGCATCCCTGTCTTCGTAGCGGAGATAACCAACGCCAGCTATGGAAAAATTATTCTGGACAATGCGGTTTTTGAGCGATCGCTCGATCACATCCATCACCCGCTTGGAACGATTTGCCTGTAAAATGGCATTCAGCAGTTGAGCATCATAAAATCGACTCAAATATGCTGCTGCCATGAAATCTTCTTCTTGGGCTTGCATCAATCGATTGGTATCTGACCGCAACCCATGCATCAACGCTGTAGCACATTTGACGTGTTGGCCGATGCTGCTATCTAAAGACAATAAACCCGATTGCAGATACTGGGTAAAAATTGTGGATGTAGCTCGGACATTCGGACGAATATCAATAAACTCTGACTTGTGTTCCGCCTGTAAAGTGTGATGGTCAATGACAGCAATCAAGGGAATTTTTGCCTGCTTTACAGCTGTCATGAGCTGACTTGTGGTTCCCTGGTTGTCAATGAGGATACAACCTTGATATAGTGACAGGTCTTTGCTTTTGAGGACTTGGGATGTCCAGCGCTGGGCGGGTAATCCCGTTAGTTTAACTAAAGCAATATTTTCTTGATGACTTAGAGTACCCGCATAAATAATTTCGCATTTGATATCATATTGCTGAACTATTAATTGGTAAGTCCAAGCACAAGATAGAGCATCTGGGTCGGGGAAATCTTGTAGAATGACCAGATGTCTTTCATGTTGGTGTGCTAAAAGAGTTTTTTGTAGTTCTTCAGATTTCTGAAAAGCTAGGGAATTTAGCCGTTGTCCTAAATTTTTGCCATTTACTGGTTCGCCATTGGCTGATGGTAAGGATGGCTTTGTGAATGAAGCTTCCACGGCTATTGGGTCGATATCAGTGTCTTCTGGGCTAGGTTCTGTGGTTAATAAAAAGCTTTCTGATGGTTTCAAGGAAGAATTCAATTGCATAGGGGACATCTTGATACGTTTGAGCCTCCACTGATTGGTAAAAAGACAATATGATCAACACTGAACTTTTTGAGAGACAGATTCTGATCTTCGCAAAAATATAGGGTTTTTGACATACTTATCTGGGTATATTTTTGGGCAATTTGACTAGTTGGCAATGTGCTATTGCGTACAAATTGCCTTGAGATAATAAAAATAAAATTTTTTAATTTCAAATATGATTTATATTTTTAATTACCAGAATAGTGTATGAATATATTCCTGATTGTAGGAGAATATTTCCGAGTCACGGTGCTATTTTACAATATTCTGAGGTAAGATATGAATCTTGTAAGTCATTTCTCTAAAATATCAGCCATAATCCTCTAGCAGATGCTGCAAAACATCCGGGATTATTTGTAGCCTAAATTGATGAAAGCCAAAGACTGTCTTTAAACATCAATACGTCCGAAATCGTCTCTGGCTGGTGGTTATTGCAATAGCAAGATAAAGTTAACAGCCATAATAGGTGACAATAATTACAGCTTTTGAAACTTATTCTGGCAGTGTCAAAGGCCAATTACATATTTTTGCCACTCGTTATGCAGTCCGCTCTTAAGATGTTTGCTGACCTCAAAATAAAGGCTGCTATAAGGTTGTCGTGGAGGATGACGCAAAGGCATATGGGCTTCATAAGGTGTGCGGTTGCCTTTTTTGACATTGCAACGGACGCAAGCTGTGACAATGTTTTCCCAGGTATCTCCCCCGCCGCGCGATCGCGGTATAACATGATCTAGGGTTAACTCATCCCCGGTATAACCACAGTATTGACAGGAGTGACTGTCACGGTGCAGGATATTTCGGCGAGTGAGAGGAATTTCTTTGTAGGGTACACGCACATAGTGACGCAACCGAATTACAGTCGGCAACGGAAAATCTGAATAAAGAAATCTACCGTTATGTTCAATGCGTTCTGCTTTGCCTTTAATCAGCAGAATCACAGCACGCCGCCAACTGGTGATGTTGAGCGGTTCGTAAGATGCGTTTAGGACTAAAACCTTCCCCATGGGTTAACGCTCGAGGTATTAGTTTTACATATATTAACACAAATATGTTCTCCTGGGGAGATGGGAAGAATTTATACTTTCTTGACACTCCCCGCTATAAAACGGGGATTCTTGGTTCAACGAAACCACGTAAATCTCATACTTAGGTGTCTTGTGTAAATTCCCTAATCAACGTAAACTTCCTGTTTAACTCTGATGTCGCTTTTAATAGTGTGAATAAAAATCCATAGACGATCACTGAAGCTCAAGAGTGGTGTGACAGGAGGATTAAAAAATGTTAAGTGGCAAGGAAACCCCTACCTTTACTGACCAACAACAATGTGATACCTATGCTTGGTTCTCCCAACGTGCTTGGGTAGAAATTGATTTAGGGGCGTTATCGCATAATGTCCGGCAACTAGTACAATTTTTATCGCCACGCACACAATTAATGGCAGTGGTAAAAGCTGATGCTTATGGACATGGAGCGGTGACTGTGGCTCAAACAGCCCTGCAATCGGGAGCTAGTTGGTTAGGAGTGGCTACTGTTCCAGAGGGTATTCAATTAAGGGAGGCTGGGATAAAAGCTCCCATTTTGATTTTAGGTGCTGCCCACACACTAGAGCAAATTCAGGCGATCGCCCATTGGCAACTCCAGCCAACTCTATGTAGTCCTCAACAAGCGCTGATTTTTTCCGATATTTTAGAAACAATTAATGATGGATCTCCTCTACCCGTACACATAAAATTGGACACGGGAATGTCTCGCTTGGGAACTAACTGGGAAGATGCGGTGGAGTTTGTGCAATTAGTACAAAATTTACCTCACATTGAGATTGCCAGCATTTATTCCCACTTGGCCACAGCAGATGATCTAGACCCCACATTTATGCAAGAACAGCATAAACGATTTGAGCGGGCGATCGCCCAACTGAAAAGCATCGGCATCAATCCACCGTGCTTACATTTAGCTAACTCAGCCGCCACTCTCACAAATCCCGCCTTACATTACGACATTGTGCGAGCTGGTTTAGCCATCTACGGACTTTATCCCGCCACTCATTTACAAAATGTGATTAACCTCAAGCCAGTTTTGCAACTCAAGGCGCGAGTCACTCAAGTCAAAACCATCGCCGCCGGTACTGGTGTCAGTTACGGTCAAAAATTTATTGCACCTCAAGAAATGCGCCTAGCGGTGGTTGGTATCGGTTACGCTGATGGAGTCCCGCGCCATCTTTCCCAGCAAATGCAAGTTTTAATTCGTGGTCGGCGTATACCACAAATTGGCACAATTACAATGGATCAGTTAATGCTCGATGTCAGCAGGATTCCTGATTTACAAGCCGGGGAAATAGTCACCCTACTAGGCGAACAAGGACAGGAAGAGATTTCAGCTAATCATTGGGCAGAAAAATTAAATACTATTTCTTGGGAAATTCTCTGCGGATTTAAACATCGTTTGCCTCGTGTGGCAGTAATGTAAAGACATTGGGTATGAGGAAAATAATTTTCCCATTTCCTCTTCCCATATAAAATTTTTTCTGCTACTATAGTTAACTGATGCGGATGTGGCGAAATTGGCAGACGCGCTAGATTTAGGTTCTAGTTCCGAAAGGAGTGAAGGTTCAAGTCCTTTCATCCGCACTTTAAAAAAGTTGATTAACCTCCAAGAAGAAATTCCTGGGGGTTTAAATTTTAGATATTCGTGTTTATGTGACTATTTTTTCTCACTGTACTTTGTAAGGGGACAGTATGGCTCAGATAGCGATCAGACTCAAGCTGTGGGATTGAAGAAAAAATCAGAGCGTAAGCATCCTAGCCGTAAAAAGTTAGTTGAGGCGATGAGTTAAATAAGCTTTTCTGGAATTGAGGGCGTTGGCGTTGAATTACTCTCATAATTATGTTGTGTCTCGCACCCTTACCCATGAAGAAACAGCGTCAGGAAGCCTATCTCAACCTTATCCAAAGTCTATTGAGTTTTCGTCCTAATGAAAAGAAAATCCAAGAAATTTTGGCAGCAAACCAAGAATTACTTGATGCTGATTTTCTGCAGGTACTAGAAGTTGTGGCAGAAGTTAAATCAGAATCAGGACAGGAAAATATTGCCAATTGGTTGCGAAATTTGGCAATGAAAGAATGCCGCGACCGAGCTTACTTTAATCTAATTGAAAGTTTGCTGAATTGTGGCAATGATGATGAAATTTTAGGAACTTTGATAGCGAATCAAGAGTTAATTGATGCTGGCTTCTTCCGCGCAGTAGAGATAATGGCGCAAATATATTCTCAGAATGGGCATGAGAGTACAGCAATTTGGTTACGAAATTTGGCAGCTAGTCAATACCGTCACCAGGAATATTCTAAGCTAATTCAAAGTCTGTTAAATTGTGGCAGTGATGATGAAGCTTCAAAGACTTTGGCAGAAAATGAAGAATTAATTGATGCTGGCTTTTTCCGGGCAGTAGAGATAATGGCACAAATATTTTCTCAGAATGGGGAAGAGAACATAGCAAACTGGCTGCAAAATTTGGCAATGCGCCTGAAGAAGTCACAATTTCTGAGTGAAGTGCTACAAGCAGTAGCTAATAATAGCGATGATTTAGAAACGATTTACCCCTTGCTGGAAAAGAACATAGACAAACTTGATGGGATGTTAGCAGAAATACTACTCAGTTTGGGAACAAGTATAAAGAAAATGGAATTGGATATAGCAAAATCTCATGCATCATGTATTGTTGAATATAGTAATCTAATGCAAAAGTTTCCTTTAGGAGACAAAGCCAGCAACATAGAGATTGCGATCGCTGGCTATGAAGCTGCGCTACAAGTACATACCAGGGAAGCTTCGCCAGAAGGTTGGGCAACAGCGCAAGATCATCTCGCTAGTGCTTATAATGAAAGAATTAAAGGAGACAGGACAGAGAATATTGAAAAAGCGATCGCTGCTCATACTGCTGCTTTAACTGTCAGAACCAGGGAAGCTTTGCCTGAAGATTGGGCAGTAACGCAAAATAACCTTGCGAATGCCTATTGTAACAGAATTAAAGGAGACAGGGCAGAGAATATTGAAAAAGCGATCGCTGCTGCTACTGCTGCTTTAACTATCAGAACCAAGGAAGCTTTACCTGAAGATTGGGCAATAACGCAAAATAACCTTGCAAATGCCTATTGTGAAAGAATTCAAGGTGACAGGGCAGAAAATTTTGAAAAAGCGATCGCTGCTTATACTGCTATTTTAAGCGTCAGAACCCAGGAAGCTTTGCCTGAAGGTTGGGCAAAGGCGCAAAATAATCTTGCTGCTGCCTATTACGAAAGAATTAAAGGAGACAGAGCAGATAACATCGAAAAAACGATCGTTGCTGCTACTGCTGCTTTAACCGTTTTCACTAGAAAAACTTCACCACAAGCTTGGGCAAAAACACAAAATAATCTCGCAAATGCCTACAGCGATAGAATTAAAGGAGACAGGGCAGATAACATCGAAAAAGCGATCGCTGCTTATACTGCTGCTTTAACTGTCACAACCAGGGAAGCTTTACCTCTAGATTGGGCTATGACGCAACATAATATCGGTCGCGCCTACAACCTTAGAATCAAAGGAGACAGTGCAGATAATATCGAAAAAGCAATCGCTGCTTATGATGCTGCTTTAACTATCTACACCAAGGATGCTTTGCCTTTAGATTGGGCAATAACGCAAAATAATCTCGCAGGAGTTTACAGGGATAGAATGAAAGGAGACAAGGCAGAAAATATTGAAAAGGCGATTACTTGTTCCCAAAACGCTTTAGAATTTATGACTTATGATGCTTTTCCTCAAAAGTATGGAGAAGCTTTGTTCGGACTAGGAATCGCTTACCAAAACGTAAATCAGCTTAACTTAGCACACAATGCTTTTGAGTCTGTCATTGCTACCATAGAATCTTTACGAGAAGAAATAGTATCTGGAGAAGAAAGCAAACGCAAACAAGCGGAACACTCTAGCGAAGTTTATCGCCGTATGGTGGAAGTTTGCTTGGAACTAGGTAAGAAAACAGAAGCAATTGAACACGTTGAACGAAGTAAAACCCGCAATTTAGTTGAACAAATTCTCGAACGTGACTCTAGAACCATCTTCCCTCCAGATGTAGTCACTAAACTAGAAACATACAGGGATGAAATAGCCACAGGACAATATCAAATCCAAAATGGCAAAGCTGAAAATTCCCAAGTCCTAGCACAACATCTCCAAAAATTGCGACAGCAGCGTAATGAATTGCAAAACCGCTATTTACCCGTTGGTTATGGCTTTAAATTTGATTCCTTCCAGCGTACTTTAGATGATCGTACAGCCATTCTTGAATGGTATATTCTCGACGATAAAATTCTGGCGTTTATTGTCACACAAACAGGAGAAGTAAAAGTTTGGCAATCCTCAACAGAAGATAGAGAAGCTTTCCTAAATTGGGGAAATAAATATTTGCGGAACTACTACACTCAAAAAGACCAATGGCAAAATAGCTTAGGGGAAGAACTCAAAGAATTAGCTTCGGTTTTGCACATTGATAAAATATTAACCCAGATACCAAAGCACTGCGATAAACTCATCCTAATTCCCCATTTGTTCTTGCATTTATTCCCTCTTCATACAATTCCAGTTAATCAAAATTCCGAAAATTCGTCTTGTCTTCTAGATTTATTCCCTGGTGGTGTGAGTTATGCACCCAGTTGTCAACTTTTGCAACAGGTACAAAAACGGGAACGTCCTGATTTTCAATCCCTGTTTGCGATTCAAAATCCCACAGAAGACCTTGATTTCACGGACTTAGAAGTAGAAACCATATTATCTTACTTTCCCTCCCATCAAGTATTAACCAAAAAACAAGCCACAAAAGCTGCTTTATCCCAAGCCGAAAGACAATTAAAGCAAGCGAATTATCTTCATTTTTCTTGTCACGGTTCCTTCAATTTTAATTCTCCTCAAAGTTCCTGTTTAATATTAGCAGATGCTTATGTTTCTCCTGAATTTGCTGATATTGATCCCAATAGGTATGTAAAAATATCGAAATATAAAGCTGTAGATTTAACTGAGTGTTTGACATTAGGTAATTTATTTGAACGCACCCTCGACTTCAGTCAAACTCGTCTCGTGGTTCTCTCCGCTTGCGAAACTGGCTTAATTGATTTCAATAATACCAGCGATGAATATATCGGCTTACCCAGTGGCTTTATCTATGCAGGGAGTAGCAGTGTTGTAAGTAGTTTATGGACAGTAAACGATTTATCAACATCATTTTTGATGATTAAATTCATTCAAATTTTGCAGAATGCGACAGAGATATCAGTACCACTGGCGATGAATAAAGCACAGCAGTGGTTGCGAGATGCTACAAAAGAGGAGTTACAGGAATGGACTAGTCAATTGCCTTTGAATCCACTACAACAAATACAATTAATGTTGTGGTTTAATGACAAGGAAGAAAATAGTCAACCTTTTAAATCACCATTTCACTGGGCTGCATTTACTGCTACTGGTAACTAGGATTATAATTATGTCATTTGCTGTACAAAACTTAGCTGTCTTTATCGAGTTACTGAAAAATCAACCCGCTATATTTTCTCAGGAAAATTTTACTGAATTAGAGGAATTAATCGCTCCAATACCAGACGATGTTGATAAAATATCAATTGCCATCGCTGGCTGGTATCAAAAACATCCCAAGATTCTCAATTCTCAGCTAGAACTGCTCAAAGAATATTCAAATAATTCAGATAGTTCTCTCAAAGCACCAGGAAAAGAACGAGCAAATAAAAATATTCCTGAATACGAACTTGATAAAAAGACTATACTGAATGAAATTCAACAAAGTTCGTCATCTGCTAAGAAGACAGAAAAACAAAATCCTAATAGTTGATATTTCTTATCATCCCAATTTTTGAAAAAATTTAGAAAAAAAACAGGACTTACGCAAAACTTACTTCAAATACTGTCATTGCGACGTAAGGAAGCAATCTCCAACCCTAACGTTTCGTTAAAATGCGTAAGTCCTAAAAAAATTCGGATATCTGGACACCAATAAATTTATCATCAATCTAAAATGGATGATCTTTTAACAGGAAAAGTAGCTTATCCTAAACTAACTCTCTATGCCTTTCATTTGAAGCATAGCCTGTCACAAAAACCCAAACAGCCTGTCAAAAATGCCAACAATTTATGGCTAAAATGCCAGCAGATTGGTAAAAAAATTGGTGTTCCTAAATTAGAAGCTTTACCTGAACTGATTGAAAAAGCCAATAATCAAAAAACAAGCATCACGGGAGAAATCCTGGATGATATTTTAACTTTCACTGGCATCCAACATCAACAAAATTTACACTTAAGCGGTGAAGCTAATCCCTTAGAAATTCACGATACTTATGCACTTGATTTAACCTTACGTTATCCCCATCCAGAAGTAAAATTTGCTGATTTACGAGGGCTAAATCCAGATAATTGCTTACTTCCTGAAAATATTACTGCTTCTCTAGGGCAAACTCTCGTATTTTTTGCTCAACCTGTAGGCAAAATAGATAATGAACAAACATTTGCTGATGCTTGTGCCAAAGCATTATTATCAACAGCAACTTTTAACAAACTAAATATTAAGTCTCAGCAACAAGGCAAATTTTTAGGTAGTCCGATATTTGAATATAATAATGATGCTGATTCTCCCCAAGCACAGTGTCATTTATTAATTTGGTTAAATACTAATGACGTAACTACAGAATTAGAAACTAAGGGAGAATATTATTATCCTTTAATTGACGTACTGCTTTGCCGCAGTAAAATTATTTATGCTCGTGCGGAAGCTATATGGTGTTATGAACAAGCTAGAGCAGCATATTCTGATTTAGAAAAATATAAGCAAGAATTTCAAGAACAAAAAAATAATCCTGTAGAGGTCAAATTTACTAAATTTAATCAATTGCTTCAGGAAATACCAGAAATTTCTTTTGATTATATTGATTATTTAAGGGATTTAGAACTGCACAAAACTACAATTAAAACTAATAGCAAAAATTATCGTTTATATCTTAATAAGCTAAACAAAATATGCTTACAGTCAGATAATTTAGAATTCTTATCTAACTTCTTAGAATTGGCTGAAGATACTTTTATCGAACAAATCAACACTAACTTAGCTTATCTTACTCCCGGTCAAAACCTCTTTGACCAAATGATTGCTACAATTCGTGGCATAGTAGAGGTAGAACAAACTAAAAGAGATAGATCCTTAGAAAACACCATTCAAACATTAGGTATCGCCTTTGGTGGCGGTGCAATAGTTTCTGGTGTTGTCACCGGACACATAGATAAACCATTTGCAAAGATAAATTTGAAGTACCCAGTTCATCCTCTACTATCATCCTTGCTGTGGAGTTTTCTGGCTACGGCCTTTTTCTGGTTGTTGGCGTGGTTGTTTACCAAACGTAAGTGGAGTTAGAACAAGTTATCCTCATCTATGCTATGTCAAACAGTAGGAATAATCTTGCTGTGCGATCGCACAAATTTTTTTGAACAACCATATCAATTCAAGGACTTAGTTAATTCCACACCTTTTTTTGGTCTTATTCTCAACCCTTCTGATACTCAGCCATCTCAGCAAAAGTCATCAAACACCTTTTATAAACTCCTAACTCGCAGAAAGCAGGTATTTGAAACCTAGCATCACATTTGGGCTTGGAAAGTAAACACAAATTATGGCTATATCTTCGGCTGGCGTACCCATCGCATTCTGCCGTATAATAATCACCACACAAGTGGGTTCATACTGTACCCACTCTAGTAGCCCACGGTGTATACACAAGTTGCAACTTTAATCAATCACCCCATAACTGTACTCAAACCCAACGAAACCAAGTTTCAGAATGAATAGTAATCAACTTTGTATACTTTTCATGAAGTGATCATCTCAGACTTGCCAAATTGGTTTTATTTAAGTATAAATATTTACATATACTGGCAACAACTCAGGGGCTAGAGTGATTCGCCAAATATATCCCAAGATATTATCATAAGTCAGTAAATTTACATTGAGAGATGTGATAATCGGAAAAACCCTGTTATCAATCTAATTTTAACCATACATTTCTTCGTCAAAATTTTGTACCATACACTACCAAAAACTATTAATTAAACTTTATTGGAAATTGTAGCCCAGCTACTGTCCAAATTTAGCTGAAGAAATACAACCAAAATGAACACGACTCATCTAAGTGGCTACTCGTTACCCCAGAAACTGTATCCCGTCTCTTTATTAGGACAACTAACTAAGCGCCATGTAACTGGTTGCTTACGTGTATCTACGCAAACGGCTACTTGGTCAATTAATCTAGAGGATGGTAAACTAACCTACGCTTCTTACTCTGAAAAACTGTTTGACCGTTTGGATGATCATTTACAGCGCTTAAGTCAAAAAGCTACAACTATTGACACTGCTACCCGCGTGCAAATGCGACTGATGTTTGAATCAAAAAATCAAGATCAGTCTATGCAGTATCCAGATTATCAAGCAATTAACTGGTTAGTCAAGCAGCAATATATTACCTCCACCCAAGCAGAAACACTGATACGTGAATTAGCCCAAGAAGTGTTAGAAACATTTTTGCTGTTACGAGAAGGGAATTATGAGTTTTATCGGGAAAGTACCTGGGATAAGTTACCAAAGTTCTGCCATTTAGATTTGCAGTTACTAGTGGAACACTGTCAAAAGCAGTTAGCAAATCGGAAAAATATCCAGCCACAAGTTAACGGTGGTTCAGTTTCATCGGTTGTATCGCCGACAAATTCGGCTCAAGTTTCTCATTCTCAGCCAATTGTGAAAAATAGGCTATATACAATTGTTTGTATTGATGATAGCCAAACTGTGTTGAAGTCTATAGAGCTTTTTTTAGATAGTAGTCAATTTTCCGTAGTGACAATTAAAGACCCGGTGAAGGCATTAATGCAAATTCTGCGGAGTAAACCAGACCTGATTTTACTAGATGTGGAAATGCCGAATTTAGATGGCTATGAATTGTGTTCTCTATTAAGGAGACATTCCGCTTTGAAGGATACCCCTATTATTATGGTGACGGGTAGAACAGGATTTATCGACAAAGCTAAAGCCAAAATGGTCAGGTCATCAGGTTATTTAACCAAGCCTTTTACACAACAAGAATTACTCAAAATGATGTTTAAATATCTTGATTAGTTTAGTCATTTACATGAATAACATTTAGTTTTATGTAGGTGGAATTTATACTATGGGGAGATTTCAGAATGAGTGTGACCTTAGTTGGTAAAATTTTAATTGTAGAAGATTCACGGAGTGAATTAGAACTAATGACCTATTATCTCCAGGATAGTGGTTATGAGGTGATTAAGGCTGCTAGCGGCAAGGAGGCTTTAGAAAAAGTTTTATCAGAACATCCAGATGTAATTGTTACTGATGTCGTTATGCCAGAAATGAGCGGATTTGAGTTGTGTCGTTCTCTGAGAAAAAATCCCGTGACTCAAAATCTACCAATAGTTATTTGTAGTTCTAAAAATCAAGAAATTGATAAAATATGGGCTATAAAACAAGGCGCTGATGTCTATTTGACTAAGCCATATACAAGGGAACAGCTATTAGCAGCTATTAAATCGGTAGTGGTTTAAACTAATGAATGATTCAAGAATTATAATTGAGCAACAATCTATTCAAGGAAAATCAGAAAATAGCTATCTCAAGTTTTATTTAAATCAAGAAACTCCGGCTATTTTATCTATGAATTATACTCAAGAAGCTGTGAAGATACCAGTTGAGTCTGTAACTTCTATGCCGAATATGCTGCCTTGTGTATTAGGATTAATGAATTGGCGGAATCGGGTTGTTTGGGTAATTGATTTACCTAGAATGCTAAATTTAGAATCTTTAGATGGTAGATTAAAGCAATATCAGATTGTGGTAATTCAGGTGGAATTGCTCCTTTTAGGGTTAGTTGTTCATGATATCAAGGGTGTGACTAAGTTTATGTCTGATGATATTCAATCTCCTGTGGGACAAGTCGCATCGAGTTTAGTACCTTATTTAAGCGGCTGTGTGATTAAAGAAGAAGAAATTTTACTGGTTTTGGATGCAGTATCTCTGGTAAATTCTCCAATATTTGGTAATGATTAGGTGCTACTAAAAGCTAAATTGTGATTGTGCTGATTTAGTGATGTTGAGCTTAAAATACTCAGTCAGCATCAGAGGTAACGGGTAATAGTTATTATCGGAATTATTTAATGAAATATAGTCAACGAGTTAGTTTAAAACAAAAAATGGTAATTTTAGCGATCGCCATCACTACTTTACCAGTCTTTGGCATGGGTGCGATCGCATATAGCTTGGTTTATAAATCCATGAATAGGCAAATTTACCAATCTCATGTAGCCACGGCTACCAGATTAACAGAGGGAATTAACCGCTTGATGTGGGAACGCTATGCAGATATTCAAATTATCGCCAATTCACCATTTTTTACCAATAGCAGAGTTAAGAGAAATACCAGTGCTGCCAATAAGCAAGAGTTTTTAGATGGCTTTGTCAACACTCACAAAGCTTATAACAGTATTACAGTGTTTGATCCTGATGGTCAATTAATAGTTAAATCTACAGACGCACCTTTAGATAATGATCAAAATCCTGAGTATGTGCAGGAAATTATCGCCAAAGATACTACTGTAGTTAGTCAGCCAGAAGCATCAATAATTAATATGACTGCACCCATTAAAGATGCAGTTAGCGCTGATACTATTGCTGTGGTAAGTGTCAGAATGCCTGTAGAATCTTTAGCAGCAGTAACTCAAGGGTATACAGTTAATGGCAATGAATATTATTTGATTGATAGTCAACAAAAAGTTTTCCTCACACCCCAAGCACAGTTATTAGGGACTAAATTTCCGGTATCTGATTTAATTTCATCTGGTAAATACACCACAATTCATACTATTAATCAACAGCAAAAACTCTTGAGTTATGTGCCATCAGTGACACAAAAAGGCATACCTGGATTAAAGTGGCAATTAATTTTAACTACAGATACAGCCGTTGCATTTGCACCTCAAAGAGAATTATTAAAAACAATAGCGATCGCCACAATACTATTAACATTAATTGTAGGTGCGATCGCCCTGGGGTTAGTCCACTTAGTTACACAACCACTTTTAAATGGAGCCACCGCTTTATCAAAGCTGGCTAAAGGTGATTTTGATACCCGTTGGCATACTACCGGACAAAATGATTTAAACAGAATTAGTCATAACTTTAACCAAATTGCCAGCCAATTACAAGTTTTAGCCCAACAAGAAGCACTGATTAAAATGGGCGGAGCGAATTTTGATCACACAGTGCATAAAGAACTTTTGCAACTACTGACACAGGTAGAGAGTGCAGCTAAAGGTGATTTGACAGTGCGCGCAGATGTGACATCTGGAGAAATCGGTACTGTTTCTGACTTTTTTAACTCCATAGTGGAAAACCTCAGAGAGATTATCACCCAAGTAAAAAAAACTACTACCCAAGTAAATCAAGCAATTGGGGCTGATGAAGCCGCTATCCGTCAACTAGCAGAGGAAGCACTCGCCCAAACTGCTGAAATCAACCGTACCCTAGATGCTGTTGATCAAATGACTAATTTTATGAAAAGCGTGGCTGAAAATGCCCAAAAAGCCGCAATTATTGCCAACAATGCCGCTAAGTCTGCTAGAAACAGTGGACAAGCAATGGATTTGACAGTGCATAATATTCTGGCTTTGCGGGAAACAGTGGGAGATACTACTCAGAAAGTCAAACGCTTGGGAGAATCTTCGCAACAAATTTCTCATGTGGTGTCTTTAATTAAGCAAATCGCCACCCAAACCAATTTACTCGCCATCAACGCCAGTATTCAAGCAGCGCGAGCTGGTGAAGAAGCACAAGGTTTTGCTGTGGTTGCGGACGAGGTGGGTGAGTTAGCCATTCGCAGTGTTTCCGCGACCCAAGAAATTGAGGAAATTGTGGAAAATATTCAACGGGAAACCAGCGAAGTCCTCCAATCTATGGAAATCGGGACTTCCCAAGTCATGGAAGGGACACAAATTGTCGAAGATGCGAAGCAAAGTTTGAGTCAAATTTTAGATGTATCCGAACAGATAGATTTTTTGGTACAGTCGATTTCTACTGCAACTGCATCTCAGTTACAAACATCCGAAGCTGTGAGTGATTTGATTCAACATATTGCTGCTATTTCACAACGTACCAGCCGGTCTTCTGCGGTGGTTTCGGAATCTCTGCATCAAACTGTGGAAATTTCTCAGCAGTTACAAGAAACTGTTGCTACTTTTAAGGTTAATTAGGGGAGAAGACGGTAACTTCCCAATGACTAATAACTAATGACAAATGACCAAACAAAACTATGTCAAAGGATAAAGAGTTAGAAATCCAGATGCAATTTCTGGAAGAAGCGAGAGATTATCTGAATACTCTAGAGACGGTGTTGCTGGAAATTAATAGCAGTAAACGCATTGATGTCGAGAGAATTAATGCTGCACTGCGAGCTGCTCATTCTATTAAAGGCGGCGCTGGGATGATGGGATTCCGCAGCCTTAGTGATTTCGCTCACCGTCTGGAAGATTCTTTTAAGGTGTTAAAAAGTCGCAAAAATTCCCGCGATATTGACTCACATTTACAAAGTTTGTTGCTTTCTGGGGTTGACTCGCTGCGGCAAATTGTAGACTTACTATCACAAGGGAATGAGGTAAATAACCAGTGGTTAAGTAACTTTTGTGATCCAGTATTTGAGGAATTACGCGATCGCCTGGGTGAACCTAATCCAGAAGATGCTTCCACTATATTATCACCGGAAGAGGGACAAGATATTGTGCCTATGCTGTTTGAAACGGAAGTGGAAGGATGTTTGCAGCGTTTGGAATTGGTATTAGCAGATAGCGCTGAGGCTGATTTACAAGAAGAAGTGGTAATTATGGCGGCTGAGTTGGGTGGTTTGGGCGAAATGCTGCAATTACCAGCTTTTACAAGTCTTTGTCAATCTATAGAAAATGATATGGGTACGGCGAGCAGCGATCGCATTATAGAAATTGCCCAGTTAGCATTGCATACATGGCGGCGATCGCAAGCTTTGATATTAACTAATCAACGAGATAGTTTACCTACCAAACTTGATTTAAATACACCACTTAATTATATCACCAAAGATGTCATCCCTGAGCTTCCCGAAGATACAGAAACCACAGAAAATCTGACATTTGCAAATATTCCTGAAACTAATACAGTGGAAGAAATTACCATTGGCAAAGATAGGGAAACATCTGACAATACAGTACGAGTTGCGAGTAAACAACTGGAGGAAATTAATGATTTATGTGGGGAACTCACAGTCCAGCGTAATGGTTTAAATTCCCAGTTAGAAAAATTCCGCAAACTTGTACATGATCTTAATCAGCGAGTGCAAACACTTGACCGAGAAAACCATGAATTACGTACAGCTTACCATAAAATTAGTAAGATAAATAGCGGGCGATCGCATCCAGAACATACCCCAGAGACTGATATTTTAGCAGTAGATAGTCAAGATAAACTAAACGTGCGATCGCAAGAAATTACAGGAAGCATTATCCAACTCCAAGAAGTCACAACCGACATTCAATTAAGTTTAGATGATACAGACCAAATAGCCCGGAAACTTAACAAAACATCCAAACAATTACAAACAAAAATTACACACATTCGGATGCGACCATTATCCGATTTAATCGACCGTTTTCCTAGAGCCTTGCGTGACCTTAACATTGAGTATGGTAAAAATGTTCATTTGCAAGTTCAAGGTAGTAACACACTAATTGAACGCAGCATCTTAGAAGCTTTAAACGAGCCGATAATGCACCTATTGAGAAATGCTTTTGATCATGGTATCGAAGACCCCACAACTCGCCGTCAATTGGGTAAACCAGAACAAGGATTAATCGAAATTATCGCTAACAACCAGAATAACCGCACAATTATTACCATGCGCGATGACGGTCAGGGAATTGCTTTAGAAAAAATTCGCTCCCGTGCCGTCGCTATGGGTTTAGATGCTACCTTAGTAGCTAATGCTAGCGAAGAAGAACTACTATCAATAATTTTTGAACCAGGGTTTACTACCTCCGACCAAGTAACAGCCTTATCTGGTCGTGGTGTCGGTATGGATGTAGTACGTAATAACCTCAAATCAGTGCAAGGAGATATTACAGTCAACACCGAATTAGGAATTGGTACTACCTTTACTTTATCAGTACCATTTACACTTTCTGTCGCACGAGTTCTGCTAGTAGAAAGTAATAAAATGTTATTAGCATTTCCCACAGAAGTCATATCCGAAATATTTTTACTCCCCAACGAAGAAGTATTTTTAATGGGAGATAGCGAAGTCATTAATTGGCAAAATCAGACATTACCACTAATTCGCCTCAGTCGCTACTTCCAGTTTAATTGTCCCCGCTACGATAAACCAGAACTAGAAATTTCACCAGCCATTAATGCTAACAGTATCTTAATAGTCAAAGGTAATAATCAAACAGTCGCCATCCAAGTAGACCGTTGCTGGGGTGAACAAGAAGTAGCCATCCGTCAACTAGAGAGTAATCTACCTTTACCCCCAGGTTTTAGTAACTGTACAATCCTCGGTGATGGTCGAGTATTAGCATTAGTAAATACCAACGATTTATTATATTGGATTGCCACTAATCAACGCACTCCTCAACATAATCACTTACCATCAGTTAGGTTAAAAACTCCCTTTCTATCTTTTGAAAATAAACAACTTTCCACAACAGCAACCACTCAAAAAGATACAATTTTAATCATCGATGACTCCATTAATGTTCGGCGCTTCTTAGCCATGACCCTTGAAAAAGGAGGATATGAAGTAGAACAAGCGAAAGATGGTCAAGATGCCTTAGAAAAAATCGAAAGTGGTTTGAAAGTCGCCGCTATAATTTGTGATATTGAAATGCCTCGCCTAGATGGTTACGGCTTTTTAGATCGCATTAACTCTAATATAAAAACTAAACATATTCCAGTGACAATGTTAACGTCTCGTAGTGGTCAGAAACATAGACAAATAGCCATGAATTTAGGAGCAAAAGCGTATTTTTCTAAACCTTACAATGAGCAAGAATTATTGCAAACTATCGCCGAACTTGTTGGAAATGTTACTGATACACCAGCTTCTAATTAAGCAGATAGAGAGAATTAAATTTAAGATTTTTTGTGAGGAGGAAAAACAGATTTTAAGGATTACGTCCGATACTTTACTGTAGGAAGATGCCGACCAATATAACCAATAATTACCTTCCCTGGTTGTTCTGGAAAAACTGGTTGTTCTGGAAAAAAATGGATTCGCCAATTGCAAACCCTCAATTTAATATGTCGTTCAAATAAGCGTTCTTTACCATCAGGACAAAGAAAAGTTCTTTCCTTGAAATACTTTTCAAGGGTTGGGTTACTCTCTCCCGATTCCTCAAAAGGATACTCTTCAGTATTGAAAGAACCATTATTCCAGTTTTCACAGCATTTCTGAAGCTCAAATAATTTCTTCAGAACAGGCTGTAATTCCAACTGTCCAGTACGGATATCTTCCAATTGTCTTCTAACAGCATGACAAAATTCTAGGTTAGGAAATAACTCTTCCCTGCGATTCCAAATTTCCACCCCGTTGCTAACTTGTTGATAAATATGCTCTTGAATTTTTTGAATCAGATTGGCGTGTTCTTTTACATGAGTGCTACGACTAACATGGAAAATTTTTACAACTTCATGTACTATCTCTTCATCTTGATTAAGCGATGTAAATTCTAGTTCTAGGCGGTTACAATCCCAGCATTCTTCAGAGAGTAAACTAATAGCTATTGTCTCTAGTACATAAGCAATACCAAGCCCAATAGCGATTTCTCCTTGATGACGAAATTCAGACAAACTAGCATTATTTTCAATATCTTGGATATCAGAATTTGCAATATCAGTTGAAAAAGGTGCTTTAGTTGCAAGAGTTTTGATAAAAATTCGCTCAACCTGATCGGCATCATTAAGCCAACGACGCAGAGGATAATTAGGCGCAAGTATTGTTGTATAAAAATTCTCTTTAGTCCGAAGACTTACTTTCACTCCCTGAGCTTTAACTGCCTTTATAGTCTTAATTAGCTCAGACATTCTTTCCTGTGCTTCTTGTTCATTTAGAGCAGGATTTCGCAGAGACAATTCATTTAATATTAAATCTAAATCCACCTTCTACTCCCCCGCAGGCTCAAGTAAAATATCTAAACTTTTTTCCCATTCATCGAAAAAACCATCAGGCCATTTATCAATTCTTCCATTTCTATCGATACGGGGTGATACTACTTCTGTAACATCTTGTCCTTGTTTATCTGGGCGCTGAAAATAATGTAATTGAACATCATCTGGCTTAATTTGACCTTGATGAACAGCAATACGAATACCATTTAAAACATGGTCACTATGAGTTTCTATTACTACTTGAATCCCACAACTAGCTGCAAGGGATAATAACTCACCCATTTTAACTTGCCCTTTAGGATGTAGATGCGCTTCTGGATTTTCTATTAGAATTAGTGTACCAGGATGAGATGCTAGAATTGCTACGATAATTGGTAATGTATAGCTAATTCCAAATCCGACGTTAGTAGTACGATAGGGGTTGCTATCTCCATAGAAATATTGCAAACTCATCAAACCTATATCTGAATTTGAGTTGATTTTAATTCTGGTTCCAGGACTAACTTCTCTCATCCATCCTTCAACCTGGCTACTAAGACTATTAGATTTTGCCATTGGATGTCTTAGTTTACTTTGAAGAACATCTTTATCTTGGTTAATTGCTAAGAAATGTGCTGTATATTCACCTTTGGAACCTAGCTGTCCTAATCGTCGCGCTTGATAATCTGACATATCATAAGATGTTCGTGGTCCAAGTCGTTCCGCCTGTAAATAGTGAAATCTTTTCTTAAAAAGACTTTGTAAACCATAGATACCTGGATCACTTGATAAGTGTAAATCTAAATTATTTAAAATATCTGCATCTGTCTTAATTGGATCATAGCTAAAACGCCAAATTCCTTTTTTTTCATCATCCCAAGTAATTTCAAAACCTAGATAATCCTCTTTAGCTCTTTCACAAAAAGCATCTTGAGCAGTACCAATACGTACTAATTCACCATTCAATGCTAAACCAACATTCGGTAATAATTCTTGTTGATAAGACTGACGCAGCAAAAGTAGCGCTTGCAGTACAGAAGATTTTCCCGTACTATTTAGACCCGAAAGTAAGGTTAGGGGTTTAAATTCGAGTAATTGATTTTCAAAAGCTTTGTAATTTGTCAATTTTAGAAAGTTAATCATGATAAGACCTCTTTAATAATTTGCTCCACTGTTTTAAATCTATGCTCAATTTTATTTTTGACTTGGGATATTGATGATAAAAAATCAGGATCATTATCTACATAATTAATAAAATTATCTATAAGTTTTTGTTTTCTTGTTTTTAAAGTTTGAATATCTTCTAAAC
>NZ_JAYGHG010000015.1:0-92517 GCF_034931085.1 Nodularia harveyana UHCC-0300
TGTCGAAGAACTTGCCATTTATTTTACAACGATTACAGACTATGATGCATCAAGATTCTTTGCCTAAATCACGCTCTCGAAAGCCGTCCTGAAGAGACGGGGCTTTACACCCCATTTTTTGGTAAAAATTTGGAAAACCCGCAAGATTGTAGAAAATTACTCCTATCCCTGTACAATGACCTAGTGATCCATTTACAGGGGTACTATTGATGTTTTAATCTAGCGGTGGATAGTGAAATAGAATGACCTAATAATCAATTTACAGGGGTACTATTAATGTGTAAGTACTCAGTGTTTTTGCGGATAATTTAATCATTCAAAAAATTATTATGTGAATATACTCATATAAATTATTTTCGATAAAAAGTGATCACTGTCACACGAAAAAAACTTTTTGATCACTTGATTCTGAACCTGCGGTGATTTTAAATATGACTAGGCAATTACAAACACCTTAAATAAGACTCGATTCTCCGCTTATGGATGTAAGACTTTGACATCAAACATTTTGGTAGATCATCAGACTGTCGTAGACCTCTTGCAAGAAAAAGCGTTACAGCAACCGTGTAAAACAGCTTTCACGTTTTTGCAGGATGGAGAAATAGAAGCCCAAAGCCTTACATATCAAGGATTAGCGCAAGAAGCTCGCGCGATCGCCACTCAGTTAAAAACTTTGGTAGACCGTGGCGATCGCGCCCTGTTGCTATATCCCCCAGGTTTAGAATTTATCAGTGCCTTTTTTGGGTGTTTATATGCTCAAGTAGTAGCAGTTCCCGCCTATCCGCCACGAAGAAACCAGAATCTGGGCAGACTTCAGGCGATCGCATCTGATACACAGGCAACAGTAGTTCTGACTACTAAATCCTTACTAACAAATCGGGAAGCATGGTCTCAGCAAGCACCAGAATTAACTACAATTCCGTGGCTAGCCACCGACGACATCGACCTCAACGGGGATTCCCATTGGCAAAAACCCGAAATTAGCAGCGACACCCTAGCCTTTCTCCAATACACATCCGGTTCCACTGGTAAACCTAAAGGAGTAATGGTCACTCATGGTAATGTGCTGTACAACGAGCGCATGATTGAACTGGCATACCAACACAGCCAGCAAACAGTCATTGTCGGTTGGTTGCCCCTATTCCACGACATGGGATTAATTGGTAACATACTACAGCCTCTATATCTAGGGGTATCCTGCCATCTAATGTCACCAGTAGCCTTTCTGCAAAAGCCAGTGCGTTGGCTACAAGCCATTTCCCGCTATCAAGCTACCACCAGTGGCGGGCCAAATTTTGCCTATGATTTATGTATAAATAAAATTACCCCGGAGCAGATAGCAGGTCTGGATCTAAGTAGTTGGGAATTAGCCTTCAACGGCGCTGAACCAGTACAAGCAGAAACCCTAGAAAAATTTGCTACCAAATTTAAGCCTTGTGGCTTTCGTTCTCAAGCCTTTTACCCTTGTTATGGCATGGCTGAGACTACCTTACTGGTTTCTGGAGGGATGAAAACATCCGACCCTGTGTTGCTCTCTGTAGACAGTGCAGCCATTGAACAGAATCAAGTAGTCATTAGTAGTGAACAATCAGCAGACAGTAAACAAATAGTCAGTTGTGGTAAGACTTGGTTAGAGCAGAAAATAGCGATCGCCAACCCCGAAACCCTAACTCAGTGCAGCCCCGAACAAATCGGCGAAATCTGGGTATCAGGTGCTAATGTCGCCGCCGGTTACTGGCAAAATCCCCAAGCCACCACAGAAACATTTCAGGCCTATTTAGCAGACACCAAAGAAGGGCCATTTCTCCGCACAGGAGACTTAGGATTTATCCGCAACGGCGAGTTATTCGTCACCGGTCGCATCAAAGACTTAATCATCATTCGCGGACAAAACCACTATCCCCAAGATATTGAAATCACTACCCAAAAAAGTCACCCAGGATTACGTCCCAGTTGTGGAGCAGCCTTCTCCATCACAGTTGCAGGTGAAGAAAGACTAGTAATTGTCCAAGAACTAGAGCGCAGTTACCTCCGCCAGTTAGATATAGACCAGGTAGTTGGAGCTATCCGCAAAGCCGTATCAGAAGAACATGAACTACAAGTTTATGCAGTAGTCTTGCTCAGAACAGCCAGCATTCCGAAAACCTCCAGTGGTAAAATTCAGCGTCAAGGCTGTCGCACCGGGTTTTTAGCCAAAGATCTCCAGATAGTCGGAGAATGGCAAGCCAACCTGCAAGAATCGGAACACATCCAAAAAACTGCAAAAATTCCAGCAGAAGAAAATAGTATTCAACCTGTTTTTACTCCCGAAGAAATTCAAAACTTCTTAGTAAAACATCTAGCTTCATCTCTGAATATGTCGGCGGATGAGGTAGACACTCAAGAACCTTTTGCCTACTACGGTTTGGATTCATCAGCAGCAGTCAGCATCACCAATGAACTATCCGAATGGTTAGGCTGTGAAGTTGACCCCACCTTATTTTGGGATTATCCCAGCATTGCCGCACTTGCTCAATATTTAGCAAAACAAGGTACTTCTCCCCCAACCCTGGAAACAATCAACAAGGAGAGTGGAAATGAAGTCATTCGGGGATCATCCCAAAGTCATGAATAATAACACCATAAAACCTATATTTAACCCCTTTCTACCTGAGTTTAGAACTAACCCCTATCCATATTATGAAAAATTACGATCTGACGATCCCATCCATTTCGGTTTTATGGGTGTATGGATAATCAGCCGTTATGCTGATGCTATATCAGTCTTGCGTGATCCTCGCTTCAGTGTTGATATGCGCCGATGGGGAAAATACAAAGACATTCGATTTCGAGAAACAGCCACAGAACTAGGACCACTAGGAAGCATGACTAGTAAATGGATGCTATTCATGGACCCACCAGACCACACTCGTTTACAAAGACTGGTGAGTAAAGCTTTCAGTCCCCAAATAGTTCAGCGATTGCGTCCTTATATTCAAGAGGTAGTCAACCAAAAACTGGATGAAGTGCAAGATTTAGGGAAGTTAGATGTGATAGCTGACTTGGCTCAACCCCTACCCGTGGTAGTAATTGCCGAAATGTTAGGTATCCCCCGCCAAGACCGCGACCAGCTGCAAAAGTGGTCTGATGACGTGGTGCTTTGTTTAGACCCCATGATGTCGATAGATGTCTTTGAGCGTCTGAATAAAGTAGTCATACAGTTTACTGAATATTTCCGCAACTTAATTGTTCAGCGTCGCCAACAGCCTGAAGATGATCTCCTGAGTGACTTAATTGCTGCTAGAGACGAGCAAGATAAATTGACGGAAGAAGAATTGTTAGGAACTTGTATATTACTGTTTGCAGCTGGTCACGAAACCACAGTCAAACTGATTAGTAATGGTATATTGTCCTTACTGCGTCACCCAGACCAGATGGCAAAACTCCAACAAGAACCGGCACTAATTCAAAGCGCTGTAGAAGAGTTCCTACGTTACGATAGCCCCGTTCAGTTAACAGTAAGAACAGCCATTAAAGATATAGAAATTGGTGGTAAAACCATTCGCCAAGGGCAACAGGTTTTTGTTTGTCTCGGATCTGCTCATCGAGATTCCGAACAATTTCCCGATGCTGATCAACTCGATATTACCCGCCAAAATAACCAACATCTGGGTTTTAGTTATGGTATTCATGCCTGTTTGGGTAACGTCTTAGCAAGAGTCCAAGCCCAGATTGCTATTAATACTCTCATGCAAAGATGCTCTAATCTCCAACTAGCCACAGACAAACTAGAATGGCAGAAAAAAATTATCCTCCGGGGATTAAAAGAGTTACCAGTAACCTTTACAAATAACTCATAAATATACTTTGTTAAGTTGACATAATTAAAATTGTTTGAGGATCAACATGGTTAAAGAACCCATTGCCATTATTGGAATAGGATGTCGTTTTCCTGGGGCTAAAAATCCCGAAGCCTTTTGGCATTTGTTGCGGGATGGCATAGACGCTATTACCGAAGTGCCAAAGACACGTTGGGATATAGATGCTTTCTATGACCCAGACCCCTCGACACCAGACAAAATGACAACGCGATGGGGTGGCTTTCTGGAGCAAATAGATCAATTCGACGCGCAATTTTTCAATATTGCCCCTAGAGAAGCCACAAGTGTAGATCCTCAACATCGGTTGTTATTAGAAACAACCTGGGAAGCCTTAGAAGATGGTGGACAAAATCCCGAAGCCTTGACAGGTACACCTACTGGTGTATTTATGGGGATTTCCACCTTTGACTACGATAAAATCCGCTTTCAAAATCCAGTTAACTTAGATGGTTACGCAGGTACGGGTACAGCCTTATCCCTGGCGGCTAACCGCATTTCCTATGCCTTGAATTTCACAGGGCCAAGTATGGCCATTGATACGGCTTGTTCCTCTTCTTTAGTAGCAGTTCACCTCGCTTGCCAAAGTTTGCAGCAGGGGGAATCTACCTTAGCTGTGGCTGGGGGTGCGAATATCATCGCTACCCCTTGGGTGAGTGTGAGCTTTTCTAAAGGTGGTTTTATGGCTCCTGATGGGCGGTGCAAAACCTTTGATAGTCGGGCTAATGGCTATGTACGTAGTGAAGGGGCTGGGGTTGTAGTCTTAAAACTTTTATCTCAAGCTGTGGCCGATGGCGATCGCATTTATGCAGTAATTCGAGGTAGCGCCGTCAATCAAGATGGTCGCAGCAACGGCATCACCGCCCCCAACTCCTTAGCCCAAACAGCAGTCATCACAGCCGCTTATCAGCAAGCCGGAGTTTCCCCCTGTCAAGTGCAGTATATAGAAGCCCACGGTACTGGCACAAAATTAGGCGACCCCATAGAAGTCAAAGCCTTGGGGAAAGTCCTCAGTCAAAATCGCCCCCCCGGAGAATACTGTGCTTTAGGTTCAGTCAAAACCAACATTGGTCACACCGAAGCCGCCGCCGGAATCGCCGGGTTAATTAAAGTCGCCTTATCCCTCAAACACCAGCAAATCCCCCCCAGTCTGCATTTTCAAGCAGCCAACCCCTACATTCCCTTCGATAAACTGCCCCTACGAGTCCAGCAAAAATTAACACCTTGGCCAGAAAGTGATCAACCCAGCACAGCCGGGGTCAGTTCCTTCGGCTTTGGCGGTACTAATGCTCACGTTGTTTTACAGAGTCATCAGTTAGTTAATAGTCAACCCCCCCCCATCAGCAACCATCCCGTACATTTGCTGACCTTATCAGCTAAAACTGAAACCGCACTGCAAGAACTGGCACAGAGTTATCAAGAATATTTCCAGCATCATCCACAAGTCTCATTCAGCGATGCTTGTTTTACAGCTAGCGTCGGACGCAGCCATTTTGATTATCGGTTAGCAATTGCTTCAGATTCCACCACCACACTACAACAGCAATTAGCCGCATTCACAGCCAAACAACACAGCCCCGGAATCTTCCAGGGAAAAATCAATCATCGTCAACGTCCCAAAATAGTTTTTCTCTTTACAGGTCAAGGTTCCCAGTACATTGACATGGGACGACAACTATATGAAACCTACCCCAAATTCCGCCAAACTCTAGACTATTGCCAAGAAATTCTCAGTAATTATTTAGAAAAACCCCTATTAGAAGTTTTATATCCCTCATCTCCAGATACCCAATCACCCATCAACGACACCGCCTACACCCAACCCGCACTCTTTGCCTTAGAATATGCCCTAGCGAAACTCTGGCAATCCTGGGGAATAGAACCCTCGGCGGTTATGGGTCATAGTGTGGGTGAGTATGTCGCCGCTTGTCTGGCGGGAGTTTTTAGTTTAGAAGATGGCTTAAAACTGATCGCTGCTAGGGGTCGGTTAATGCAGTCACTACCCCTAAATGGGTCAATGTCCGCAATTATGGCGGATGAAAACACCGTATTATCTGCCATTCAACCCTACAGTGGACAAATATCCATAGCAGCTAATAACGGGATCAAAAGTTTCGTGATTTCTGGAGAAAGTCAAGCTATTGCAGATGTTTGTCAAACACTGACAGAGAAAGGCATCCAAACCAAGCCTCTACAGGTTTCCCACGCCTTCCATTCTCCCTTGATGGAGGCGATGTTAGGAGATTTTGAACAGGTAGCGAAAACAGTAAAATACTCCACCGCGAAAATTCCCCTATTTTCTAACCTGACGGGACAAATTGCCACAGCAGATATAGCGACAGCAGAATATTGGGTAGATCATATCTGCCTACCAGTACAATTTGCTGCCAGTATGCAGTTGCTGCACCAACAAGGCTATGAGACATTTGTGGAAATTGGCGCTAAACCCACTTTAATTGGTATGGGTCGTCAATGTTTACCGGATGATGTCGGGGTTTGGTTGGCGAGTTTGCATCCCAAAAAAGATGATAGACAACAAATCCTCGGTAGTTTAGCGGCTTTGTATGTCCAGGGTGTTGCTGTCAACTGGAAAGCGTTTTATCAAGACTTTGACTACCAACCAGTGGCTTTACCTACCTATGCTTTTCAAAGAAAACCCTATTGGATAGAGAAAGTTTCGCCTCTACATCAGTCAAGTTTGCAGTTAATTCCAGGGAAACAGCATCCGTTATTAGGTAACAGGCTAAATGTAGCCGGTCTGAAAACAATTTGCTTCCAGTCTCAAATTAGCAAAGATCAACCCGCTTATTTAGCAGATCATCAAGTTTTAGGTGAAGTGATTTTACCCGCTACCGCTTATTTAGAAATGGCTTTGGCGGCGGGATTTAAATTATATAAGTCAGCTAAATTAGTCTTAGAAGATGTCAGTATTCTCCAACCATTGACATTGGAAGCAGCAGCCATCACATTACAAATTAGCCTGAGTCAAAGTGATAATGGTTACTCGTTTGAAATTTTTAGTAGTGAAAATACTGGAGATGAGGATTTGATCTGGACACTCCACGCCACAGGTAAATTATTGGCGGGGGAAAATGCGGCACAGTTGACACAGACAGGTTTACCAAAGCTGTGTGAAACAGTAATATCAACTAGCGATTACTATCAGCAGTGTCAGGACAGAGGTATTGATTACGGTCTTAGTTTCCAAGCTATCCAAGAACTTAGTTATGATTCCGGTTTAGCTGTGGGACGGGTGGAATTAGCCGCAGACTGGACAGATGAGAGTTACCAACTGCATCCGATTCTTTTAGATGCTGGTTTCCAGGTAGTAGGTGCAGCTTTACTGAATCAGAATCAGCGAGATACTTATTTACCAGTAGCCATTGAGCGGTTGCAGATTGATGGTAGTTTGGGTAATTTGGTTTGGAGTCAGGCAAAAATTCATGCCGATAATAATCCAGAACTCCTGAACGCTGATGTCAGCCTTTATACAGATGATGGAGTGCAGATTGTTCATGTCCAGGGTTTAGAATTAAAGCGATCGCGCCCATTGACCACAGCCCCAGAAACCATACAAAATCACCTTTATCAAGTAGCTTGGCGGCAAAAATTCCACTTTAGTAGTCAACAACTTGCCCCCGATTACCTACTGCAACCAGAGAAAATTAGTCATCAGATTGATACAAATTTATCTGAGATTATCAGTAAATTTGACCATGTAGAATATCAGCAAGTCTTCACCCAACTGGAAGCCCTCAGCGTCGCCTATACCATTCGCGCCTTTGCCGATATGGGCAGAAGATTCTCTTTGGGGCAAAAATTTAATACAGCAGATATAATTACCCAACTAGGGATAGTCAACCGCCATCACAGGCTTTTGCATCGGCTATTAGAGATTTTAGCCGGGGTCGGTTATTTGCAACAAACTGGCTCCCAATGGCAGGTCAGACAAATACCCCCAGAATCCCATCCAGACAACCAATTAAATCTGCTATTAGCAAAATATCCCAGTGCTAAAGCCGAGTTAACATTACTAGGGCGTTGTGGAACTCAACTAGCCGCAGTCCTCCAAGGTAACTGTGACCCCTTGCAATTGCTATTCCCAGAAGGGGACATGACCACAGCTACCCAAGTTTATCAAGATGCGCCCGGTTCCCAGGTTCTGAATACCTTAGTGCAGCAGTCCATTTCCGCAGCCATAGCAAAATTACCTTCAGATAGAGGGGTGCGGATTTTAGAAATCGGTGCGGGTACTGGGGGAACTACGGCTTATATTCTCCCCATCTTACCAGCAGAGCAAACAGAATATATCTTCACCGATTTATCCCCCCGCTTTACCACCCAGGCTCAAGAAAAATTCCGTGATTATCCCTTTGTGCAGTATCAGGTATTAGATATTGAGCAAGAATTAAAGCCACAGGGATTTGAGTTCCATGAATATGATATCGTCGTCGCCGCTAACGTCCTCCACGCTACCCAGGATTTAGGACAAACCCTGCAAAATATCCGACAGTTGCTCGCACCGGAAGGGTTACTGGTTTTATTAGAGGGAACTATTCCCCAAGCTTGGCTAGATTTAACCTTTGGTTTAACTGAGGGTTGGTGGCGATTTAATGATTCTGATTTACGGTTAAATTATCCCCTGTTAAGTAGTGAGCAATGGGAGCAATTTTTAGGAAAAACAGGATATCAAGCCGCAGTCACCCTACCTATAGCCCAAGCTACTGAAGGTAATTTTAATCAGCAGTCGGTAATTGTGGCACAAGCCGCCCCCATAACTAAAACCTTAGCTGCGACTAAATCTCAGCATTGGCTGGTATTGGCTGACTCCCAGGGTTTAGGCGCAAATATAGCTACGCAGTTGAGGGAGCAGGGTGATATTTGTACTGTTGTGTTCTCCGGTGAAGAATATCAATTGGTGGATAGCCAAACGGTGAAAGTGAATCCCCAGGAACTTGGTGATTTTACACAACTCCTGACTGAAAAAGGTGCTTTAGATGGTGTAGTCCATTGCTGGAGTTTAGATACATCTGAGCCAGATTTACAGCTTCCAGTGGGTAGCACTTTACATTTAGTGCAAGCTTTAACCAAGGCAGATATCAGCCCTCAGTTATGGTTAGTGACTAGAGGCGCACAGTGTGTAGAAGGTAGTGTTTCCGGTGTCACCTCCTCTGCACTTTGGGGGATGGGTAAGGTAATTACTTTAGAACATCCAGAATTTAAATGTGTGCGGCTGGATTTAGATCCGCAACCGGGAGAGAATGAAGTATCGGCATTATTGGCAGAAATCAGGGCTAAGGATGGAGAAGATCAAGTTGCTTTACGCCATCAACAGCGTTATGTGGCGCGGTTAACTCGGACTGCGGTTGGGGGAGAAACTCAGCTAAAAATCCCGGAAAATCAGCCGTTTAATTTAACTATTTCCACGAGGGGGACTTTAGAAAACCTGGAATTTACACCTACGGAACGACATTTACCCCAGAAGGGAGAGGTGGAAATTCGGGTGAGAGCTACGGGGTTAAACTTCCGCGATTTGCTCAATGCTTTAGACTTATATCCTGGAGATCCGGGGGCGTTGGGTGGCGAGTGTGCGGGTGAGATTGTCGCCGTGGGTGAGGGAGTGACCAGCTTGAGGGTGGGTGATGCTGTAGTGGCGATCGCACCGGCTAGTTTTAGTCAATACGTCACTGTGAATGCTCAGATGGTAGCACCAAAGCCAGATAATTTGACCTTTGCAGAAGCCACAACTATTCCCATTACTTTCCTCACCGCATATTATTCACTACATCATTTGGCGAAAATTAGTCCCGGTGAACGGGTATTAATTCACGCGGCTGCGGGTGGTGTGGGACAAGCCGCCATCCAGTTAGCTCAACAAATAGGCGCGGAAGTCTTCGCCACCGCTAGCCCTGGTAAATGGGATTTTCTCAAATCTCTGGGAGTCAAACATATTATGAACTCCCGGACTGTAGACTTTGCCGAAAAAATCCAGGAAATTACCGCCGGAGCAGGTGTAAATATTGTCCTCAACTCCCTCACCTCTGACGAATTTATCAGCAAAAGTTTATCAGTCTTACCATCCCAAGGGCGATTTGTGGAAATTGCCAAGCGGGGAGTGTTACAAACCGATGAAGCCCTGACGGTGCGCTCAGATATCGCTTACTTTTTAGTGGATTTAGTGGAAATTTGTCAGCAACAACCAGCCTTAATTGCATCAATGTTAGCGCAGTTAATGCCGCAATTTGCCACAGGACAACTTAAACCTTTACCGCAAACACAATTCCCGATGTCAAATGTTGTCGATGCTTTCCGCTATATGCAGCAAGCCAAGCATATCGGGAAAATTGTCGTCACCCAAACAGAACTGAATTTCCGGGAAGACAGCACCTATTTAATTACTGGGGGAATGGGTGGTTTAGGCTTACTGGTGGCTGAGTGGATGATTGCAAAAGGAGCGCGACATTTAGTGTTACTGGGGCGCAGCAGTCCCAATGCAGAGGTGCAAAAATCAATCACAGCCCTGGAAAATATGGGCGCTGAGGTGATAGTAAAAGCCGCCGATGTCGTCGATATAGAGCAGATGACCAAGGTAATGGCAGATATAGAGCGATCGCACCCCCCATTACGCGGTATTATTCATGCCGTGGGAGTATTAGATGATGGTGTCCTACAGCAGCAAACCTGGTCACGCTTCACCAAAGTCATGGCTCCCAAAGTCCAAGGAGCATGGAATTTACATCAATTAACTCAGCATATTAACTTAGACTTCTTTGTTTTATTCTCCTCCGTAGCTTCCCTCTTCGGTTCACCAGGACAAGCCAACCACGCCGCCGCCAACGCCTTTTTAGACACCTGGGCGCATTACCGACAACAGCAAGGACTCCCAGGATTAAGTATTAATTGGGGTGTAGTATCTGACATTGGTGCAGCCGCCAAACGCCAAGCCGAGTCCTGGGTGAAAACCAAAGGTATCGGGACAATTGCGCCGCAGCAAGTCTTATCCGTCCTGGAACAGCAAATGTTAGCCCCAGTCTCGCCCCAAGTGGGAGTAGTTCCGGTGGATTGGTCGAAGTTTTTGGCGCAGTCTAATATCTCGCCATTCTTCCAAGAGTTACAACCCCGACGGATGGGATTAACTGAAACCCCAGAATTATCTGCACAAAATTCGGAATTTCTCCAAGAACTAGATAGCATCGCCACAACTGAAAAGCGTGCTTACCTGATGAATCATGTTTGTAGCCAAGTGGCGACAGTTTTAGGGGTAAGTTCCACCACATCCATTGATATTGAACAAGGCTTCTTTGATTTAGGGATGGATTCCCTCACCTCTGTCGAGTTGAAAAACCGCTTACAGACAAGTGTGGGATGTAGTCTACCGGCTACCCTCACCTTTAAATACCCAACCGTTGCAGCACTGGTGGATTATTTGGCGGTGGAAGTGTTGAATTTAGCTGCACCTCTACCGGAGACAAAGGCTAAAAATCAAGATTGGGAAGCGGTGAAAGAACTGTCAGCAGATGAAATTGATGCTTCCATCGCCCAAGAAATTGCGGAACTAGAAGCTTTGTTAAAGGGGAACTAAAAAGATGATTTTAACAGACAGTCAGGAAGCACCAGTTTTAAGTAACCAGTTCTCCACTTTAGTAGAATTGCTGCAATATCGCGCCAAAATGCAAGGGTCGAAAACTGCGTTTACCTTTCTCCAAAATGGGGAAGTGGAAGCTGGTAGTTTCACCTATGGAACTTTAGCACAACAAGCACAAGCGATCGCCAGCCAACTTCAAATCACAGTCAAAACAGGCGATCGCGCTCTGTTACTATATCCATCAGGTTTAGAATTTATTGCTGCCTTTTTTGGTTGTTTATATGCCGGAGTTGTAGCTGTACCAGCCTATCCACCCCGCCGGAATCAGAAATTATCCCGACTGGAAGCAATTATTACCGATTCTCAAGCCCAGGTAATTTTAACTACGAAATCTTTATTACCCCAACTCCAGGAGTGGTTTAGTGAGAATACCAAATTAGCAGGTATCCCACTCCTGGCTACTGATGACTGTGATTCTTTAGACTGGGAACCACCACAACTCAGCCGAGACAGTCTCGCCTTTCTGCAATACACCTCCGGTTCGACAGGAACACCAAAGGGTGTCATGGTCAGTCATGGTAACTTACTCCACAATTCTGAATACATCAAACAAGCTTGTAAACTTTCATCCGCCAGCGTTTCTGTGTCTTGGTTGCCCAATTTTCATGATATGGGCTTAATTGATGGCATTTTACAACCTTTTTACACTGGGTTTCTGGGGGTATTAATGCCGCCTGCATCCTTTGTACAGCAACCAATTCGCTGGCTGCAAGCTATTTCTAAATATCGTGCTACCCATTGCGGTGGTCCCAACTTTGGTTATGACCTCTGCACTAAAAAAATTACTTCTGAACAAATACAGGAATTGGATTTGAGTAGTTGGCTTGATGCTTACTGTGGTGCTGAACCAATTAATCAAGCCACCGTAGAAAAATTTACTCAGATATTCCAACCTTGCGGTTTCCGTCGTCGCGCCTTTTATCCCTGTTATGGATTAGCTGAAGCTACTGTAATGGTTTCTGGAGGATTGGGAGAAGATGAGCCGGTCTATTGTGCTGTGGAAGCCGAAGCACTGGAAAATAACCGCGTCGTTATTACTGAAAAAGAAGGGCCAAAGGTGAAGCAATTCGTCGGGTGTGGACGGGTATGGCTAGATGGTAAGATTGCGATCGCTAATCCCGAAACATTAACTCAGTGTCCACCCGATGAAATTGGTGAAATTTGGGTATCTGGGGCTTCAATAGCCGGTGGTTATTGGCAAAGGCTAGAAGAGACACAGCAAACCTTTCACGCCTACCTCGCAGATACAGGCGCGGGTCCATTTCTGCGGACAGGTGATTTAGGCTTTTTACTCGATGGTGAATTATTTATCACCGGACGCATGAAAGATGTGATGATTATCCGGGGACGGAATCATTACCCCCAAGATATTGAACTCACAGTGGAACAAAGTCACCCGGCTTTACGAACCAGTTTTGGCGCAGCCTTTACTGTGAAAGTCAATGAAGAAGAAAAACTAGTTATTGTTCAGGAGGTGGAAAGGACTTGGCTGAGAAAACTGGAAGGAGAAGAGGTAATTATCGCTATTCGCAAAGCAATAACTCAACAACATGAACTCCAAGTTTATAGCATATTCTTAATTAAAACCAATACTATTTCTAAAACATCTAGTGGTAAAATTCAGCGCCGATTATGTCGAGAAAAATTGTTAGAAAATAACTTGGAAGTGTTATATTCAGATAATAAAAACCTGATTAGTTCTTCGTAGTTGTGGCTTTAGCACCGTCTTGGAAAAATCCTCTTAAATCATCAAAATAAAATGACAACAACAAACAGCAAAAATATTCGCTCTACGGAAGAAATCCAAGACTGGTTAATTTCAGAGATGGCGGATATTCTCGAAATTACCCCCGATGAAATTGACATTAAAATGCTGTTCGATGAATATGGTCTAGATTCTTCCATGATTATAGGCATGATGGGAGAGTTAGAAGTTTGGCTCGGCTGTAATTTAGATCCCACATTAGTTTATGATTATTCCACAATTGGAGATTTAGCAGAACATATAGGCTCCATCTTAAGTGTTGATTCCTAGAAAAAATATCCATTATATATAACTTGTCAGGAATGAGGATAAAATCATGATTGAAAATATTGCTACTGAAGACGAACTAGAAAAATCTCCAAATAAAAGACATATTAAAGTTTGTGAAATTAATCACAAAAATAATCTTGACTCCGACTATACAGAGAAAATGGAGTCATTAGAAAAAAGCTTTGATTATGCCAGCAATAGTGAGCATTACTGGAGTGATCCTGAGCTTTCTATTTTATATGGAACTCCCCTTTATGCCGAGGCTTCTCCTTCACAGAAGTTAGCTCTTAACCACCTGTATTGGCCTATTCAGTATGATTTCATTGCGGCTAGTGAATCTAGTGCTATTCACTATAATCAGGTGACATCCGGTGTATTTGGTTATTTTAGTGACTATGAAACTCTCTGCTCGACATTAGACCTGGAAACAGAACAAGAATATACTCACATTCACACATTTCAGAAAGTTTCTTATAAAATTAAAACTGGTTTGTTTGGTAAGAAATTACTCGGTAGCAATCCTAAAAAAGTTAGTAAAGGAAGTTTGCGCGAGAAACTATTACCAAAAGTATTTAATCAGAAACCCCAGAAATCATCCCCTTCAGATTTGGAATATCGGGCTTTGCATTTCATTAATAAAATGATGCTGCAAAATGCTAACTATTGCTATTCTACCCATTTACAGGAATTGGAAGCAAAAGGTAATGTTATTCCCCCTGTAAAAGGATATATCAATTCAGCCATCCCTCAGTCACTACATAAATTTCTGACTTTTAATTGGGGTAGTTCACCATTTCTAGCTTGTCAGCATTTCACCTATAGATTTACAGCCAATTTAGCTTTAAAGAGCTATGAATATCGCTATACTAAATATTTTCGAGATTTAGCCAAGAAGGGAGATTTTATCCCTACACCTACAGCAATTTCTCACTATCATTTATTAGATGAATCCTTTCATACAACAACTTCCCAGCTAATTGGGAGAGATATGTACAAAGATTTTTCTCAGCCAACAGCTTATGAGAAATTAGTATCTAATGTGATTATCTATATGATTCAAAAGGGTCTTTTAGGACAATTGTCTGGGGGGATGATGTCTGGATTTAGAGAAGATAGGAATTTCTTACCCTTCTATTATAAGCTTCTGCGATCGCCTGTTTTTGATATGTCTCATGAAGATGCATTACATTGGCTAGAAAAATCTTTGTGTGATGACCATGAAGGTTTTCATGTGAATCTGAAATATCATCAGCGTCTCCAGACAGATTTGTGTCGATTTACTAGCAATCTTGATTACTTATGGCCGATTAACCGGGAAATGAAAGTTATGGCCAATGGAGGTTCCATCAACAAGGCCATACAGAATAACCAGAAGTCATTGCGAGAGTTTTCTGCATCTATTGCTGTCTAAATAAATTAACAGGGTGAGGTTATTCTGATGAGTTCCGACACTACCGAGCAAATGACGACATCCCAACGGATGTTATTAGCACTTAAAGAAGCCCGCGCCAAACTAGAAGCCTTTGAGCGGGCTAAAAGCGAACCCATCGCCATTATTGGTATAGGTTGTAGATTTCCTGGAGGAGCTAATAACCCGGAGACATTTTGGCAGTTATTGTGTGATGGTGTGGATGCCATTACAGAAGTGCCTAAAAGCCGTTGGAACATTGATGAATACTATGATCCCAATCCCGATACCCCAGGGAAAGTTTACACCCGCTCTGGGGGATTTTTGGAAAATGTAGACCAATTTGACCCGCAGTTTTTTGGCATTTCTCCTAGAGAAGCACCCAGTATCTCCCCCCAGCAACGCCTGATATTAGAGGTAGCTTGGGAAGCCTTAGAAGAGGCGGGGATTAATCCAAAACAACTAGTGAATAGTTTGACCGGGGTGTTTTTGGGGGTGGGTCCCAATGATTACGCCAAACTGCGGATGAATGCAGACCGCGCGGAGAATATCAGCGCCCATGATGGTATAGGTAACGGTTTATGCTTTGCTTCTGGTCGGTTGTCCTATGTATTGGGGTTACAGGGACCGAACTTAGCAATGGATACATCCTGCTCATCATCCCTAGTGGCGGTGCATTTAGCTAGCCAGAGTTTACGCAGTGGGGAATGTCATCTGGCGATCGCCGGTGGTGTTAACTTAAACTTATTCCCAGAAACTAGCCTGTTTCTTTCCCGTAGTCACGCCTTAGCTCCTGATGGTCGTTGTAAAACCTTCGATGCGGCGGCTGATGGTTTTGGCAGAAGTGAAGGCTGTGGGGTAATTATTCTCAAAAGATTATCCGATGCAGTAGCCGATGGCGATCGCATTTGGGCAACAATTCGCGGCGCAGCAGTCAACCACGACGGCCCCAGTAGCGGTTTAACCGTACCCAACCAACTCGCCCAAGAGCGACTGATTCAGCAAGCCCTCCAGAACGCCAAAGTCACACCAGAACAAGTCACCTACATCGAAGCCCACGGTACTGGTACTAGTCTGGGAGACCCCATAGAAGTCGGCGCATTAGCATCAGTATTTTGTCGCCAACGTTCCCCAGAAACCCCATTAATGATTGGTTCAGTGAAAACCAACCTGGGACACCTAGAAGCCGCCGCCGGCATTGCAGGTTTAATCAAAGCAGTCTTAGCACTGCATCACGGCGAAATTCCACCCCACCTACACTTCCAGCAACCAAGCCCCCATATTCCTTGGGAAAACTTGCCTTTGGTAGTTCCGACTAAATCCACACCTTGGCAAACCCCAGAGCCATCACGCATCGCCGGAGTCAGTTCCTTTGGGATGAGTGGAACTAACGTGCATATTGTCTTAGAGAATCATCTCACCGCCGTTGAGAATCAAAAGTCAACAGTCCCGGAACTGCCATTACATCTGTTAACCTTGTCAGCGAAAACCGAGAAAGCACTCCAAGAATTAGCTAAAAAATATACAAATTATTTACAAACTCATCCAGAGATATCCTTAGCCGAGTTGTGTGTGACAGCCAATACAGGACGGACTCATTTTGAGCATCGTTTGGCTGTGGTCACTGATTCTATAGCCCAGTTACAAACTCAACTCCACGGCTGGGTAGAAACACAGACAGCCCCAGGACTGTTACAGAATCACCTCACCCACAGAAAAACTCCTAAAATCGCCCTTCTCTTCACTGGTCAAGGTTCCCAATACCTCGGCATGGGAAAACAACTCTATGACACCCAGCCAGTATTCCGCCAAACCCTAGATAATTGCGACCAAATTTTACGCCCCTATTTAGAAAAACCCCTATTAGAAATCCTCTATCCCCCCACACAGAACAAAGCCGAAATTCAATCCCCCATCAACGAAACGGCATATAGCCAACCAGCCTTATTTGCCTTAGAATATTCGCTGTATAAATTATGGCAATCTTGGGGAATAAAACCAGCTGCGGTGATTGGTCATAGTGTGGGGGAATATGTCGCCGCTTGTGTAGCGGGTGTATTTAGTCTGGAAGATGGTTTAAAACTGATCGCCCAACGTGCCAAGTTAATGCAATCCCTACCTGCGGGAGGCAGCATGGTGGCAGTTTTGGCAGATGAAACCCAAGTCCGCCAGGCGATCGCACCGTATACAGATGTAGCGATCGCCGCCATTAACGCCCCGGAAAGTCTAGTAATTTCCGGCAAACAGGCATCACTAGCAGCCATAGTTGCAGTCTTAGCAAAACAAGGCATCGCAACCAGCAGCCTGAAAGTTTCCCATGCTTTTCATTCTCCCTTAGTAGAGCCAATCTTAGATAAATTTGGCGATCGACTCCGGGAAATTACTTACAAAGCGCCGCAAATCCCCTTAATTTCTAACGTCACCGGCAAAGTATACCCACCGGGAAAAACTCCTGACATCGCCTACTGGCAAAACCACACCCGCGCCCCAGTCAGATTTAAAGACGGCATCAATACCCTACAGGAATTAGCCTGTGAAATTTTCTTAGAACTGGGACCGAAATCAGTTTTAACTAACTTGGGTAAACGATGTCCCTCAGAAAATCATGCTGTTTGGCTAACTTCTCTGATGCCCACCCAAGACGATTATCAGGTAATGCTTCACAGCTTATCTAGCTTATACATCCAAGGTGTCGCCATTAATTGGGCAGCATTAGCCCTAGACTATCCATACCCACGCCTCTCACTGCCTACTTATCCCTTTCAACGCCAAAATTACTGGATTGAAGACAAACATATCCCCATGAACCCCACCAACCAAAACACTGCATCTACCCATACCCAGCGCCTAGAAGAAATCCTTGATCAACTGCGTTCTTTACTCAGCCAAGTCCTGCAAGTTCCTCCCCATCAGATAGATGTCAATACACCATTCCTAGAAATGGGTGCAGACTCTATCTTTTTAATGGAAGGGGTACGCAACATTGAAAACACCTTTGGCGTGAAAATTGCCATTCGTCAGTTTTTTGAAGAATTATCCACCATCGCCGCATTAGCTAGCTATATTGCCCAGCATCTGCCAGTTAGTCTAGTCAGTGAAACTCCTCCTGCTCAAGAGGCAATTGTTACTAATGGGAATGGCAAAACCTCCGGGATTGTAACGACTCAATATGTAGAACCTACTCCAACTATTGCGAACATTGCCCTGCCAGCAACTAACGGTAAAAGCCACAATGGTAATGGGGCAAAGCCCGGCACAGCAATAGAAAATGTCATGGCGTTGCAACTGCAAATCATGTCCCAGCAATTGCAGGTGTTAGGCGGGAGTCAGCCATCAACTCAGCCAGAATTTATACCTACACCCCAGGTCAGCCCACAGCCGACACCCCAAGCTACCCAGAGGACAAACCCACATAAACCCCAGAGCTATAACGCCCCTAGCCCACAAGCTACGCCTCACCTAGAAGCCCTGATCCAACGTTATACCCAACGCACCCGCAAATCCCAGGAAAGGGCGCAAGCTTCTCGCCATCAACTAGCGGATAACCGGGCTGTAGCGGGATTCCGCATGGGAATTAAAGAAATGTTGTATCCCATTGTGGGGTCACATTATCAAGGCTCACATTTTTGGGATTTAGATGGTAACGAGTATATTGATTTGGCGATGGGTTTTGGGACACATTTGTTTGGACATAGTGCGCCATTCTTCACCGCCGCCATTCAAGAACAACTGGAAAAAGGTGTGGCTGTCGGTCCCCAACCAGAATTAGCCTTGGAAACCGCAGAATTACTCTGTGAACTGACTGGGGCGGAAAGAGCGACATTTTGTCAATCCGGCTCAGAATCGGTGATGGTAGCTTTAAGATTAGCCCGGACTGCTACCCAACGCGATCGCATTGCCATTTTTACAGGTTCCTATCACGGGCATTTTGATGGAGTCTTAGCGCAACCAGAAGGAATGTCTGGCGTACCACTAGCCAACGGTATCGCCGCCAATAGCGTCAAAGATGTCTTAGTTCTCAACTATGGCGATCGCCAATCCCTAGAAATTCTCCGCGCCGAAATGCCCACCCTAGCCGCCGTGCTAGTAGAACCAGTACAGAGTCGCTTTCCTGACCTACAACCGCGAGAATTTTTACAGGAATTGCGTCAGCTGACCACCGCCGCCGGCACAGCCTTAATTTTTGATGAAATTATGACAGGCTTCCGGATTCACTTAGGAGGAGCGCAAGCCCACTTCGGCGTACAGGCTGATTTAGCCACCTATAGCAAGATATTTGGTGGAGGCTTACCCCTAGCCGCAGTAGCAGGTAAAGCCAAATTCATGGATGGTATAGACGGCGGATATTGGCAATTTGGGGACAATTCCTATCCTCAAGCAGACAGAACATTTTTCGCCGGCACATTTAACAAGCACCCCCTACCAATGGCTACTTGTCGCGCCGCCTTAAAATATCTCAAACAGCAAGGTACACAATTACAAACCAACTTAAACGCCCGCACCGCTTACCTAGTCCAAGAACTCAACACCATCTTCACCGAAAACCAAATTGATATCCGAGTCGTACATTTCGGTTCACTATTCCGGTTTGTATTCACCAGTAACATAGATGCCTTCTTTTACCACCTCCTAGAAAAAGGGATCTATATTTGGGAAGGACGCACCTGTTTTCTCTCCACAGCCCACACCGACGCAGATATTCAAGCCATAATTCAAGCAGTAGCAGAAAGCATTAGTGAAATGCGTGCCGGTGGTTGTTTTCCCCCAATATCACAAAACAGCCAGGGGGAGGAGAAAATCACCGCAAAAAAGTCTCTAGCGTCGGTTCCAGTAACTAGCCTCAACCAGTCCACAAATGCAACTGGTTTTTGGGAACGGCGCAAACATCAAACCACCCCCAGGGAAAAAACCCTGCATATCCCTAGCCAAAAAGTGCAATTTAGTTTGTATTATTTTGGCAACTACGCTTCAGAATTTAGCGGGGATAAATATGACCTGTTATTTACCGGGGCTAAATTTGCCGACCAAAATCACTTTAGTGCCGTTTGGATTCCTGAAAGACATTTCCATGAATTTGGTGGTTTTTCCCCCAACCCCTCAGTAATTGCAGCAGCCCTGGCTAGAGAAACGGAAAATATTCACATTCGTTCCGGTAGCGTAGTCCTCCCCCTACACCATCCCATCCGCGTAGTGGAAGAATGGTCAGTAGTGGATAATCTTTCCCACGGACGGGTGGGAATTTCCTATGCTTCCGGCTGGAATCCCAACGACTTTGTATTTGCGCCCCAGTCCTTTGGAAAACATCGACAACTGATGTTTGAACAGATAGAAACTGTCCGCAAATTGTGGCGGGGAGAATCAATTGCAGTGCAGAACGGAGTGGGTGCAACTGTCAGCGTGGAAGTATACCCCAAACCCATGCAGAGGGAATTACAAGACTGGATTACCATTGTCAACAATCCAGATACTTACATTAAAGCCGGTGAAATGGGTGCGGGGGTATTAACTAACCTCATGGGTCAGAGTACAGAAGATTTGGCGGATAACATCGCCCTATACCGGAGATCTTTAGTTGAAAGTGGTCACAACCCGGCTTTAGGAAGGGTAACGGTGTTACTCCATACTTTCGTCGGTGAAGATCTAGCCACCACCCGCCAACAAGCTAAACAACCACTGTGTAACTATCTCACCTCTTCCGTCGCTTTGTTCCAAAATTTGGTGAAAAGTCAAGGCTTAAATATAGATTTTGATAGCCTCAGTGAAGATGATAAAGATTATATTTTATCCTCTGCCTACGATCGCTATGTGGAATCTAGTGCTTTAATTGGTACACCTGAAAGTTGTGCGGAAATCATCGCTAACTTACAAGCCATCGGCGTAGATGAAATCGCCTGTTTAATTGACTTTGGCGTAAATTCTACCGATGTAGTCGAGAGTCTCCCCCAATTAAACGCCCTGCGAGAACTGTACCAAAACCGAGAATTTTTTACCACCGCCCCCCTAACCACAGCCCAAAAACAACTTTGGGTCATCGCGCAACTAGGGGAAAATGCAGCCAGCGCCTATAACGAATCAGTCAGCCTGAAATTAGCAGGTGAATTAAACCTCAGCGCTTTAACCCAGGCGATGCAGCAAATAGTCAACCGCCACGAAGCACTGAGAACCAGCATCAGTCCAGAAGGAGATATTCAGCGAATTTTCCCCAGCTTAAACATAGAAATCCCCATTACCGACCTGACAGCAGACACCGGCGACTCTGGGACTCTGGGTGAAAAATTAAGTCAATCTCCCTTTGACCTGACCACAGCGCCTCTGTTTCGCCCTCACCTGCTGAAACTAGCCCCAGAAGAACACGTACTCATCCTGACTGGTCATCACATTATTGTTGATGGTTGGTCTGTGGGGGTCATCCTCCAGGAACTCAGCACCTTATATACAGCCCTGTGTGCAGGTGAAAAGTGCCAACTTTCCAGCCCCATGCAATACCGGGAATACGTCAACTGGCGCAGGGAATCTGATCAGACGGCGGAAATGGCTAGCCATGAGGCTTACTGGTTGGAAAAATTGGGTGAGACTATTCCGACTTTAGATTTACCCACTGATAGAACACGCTCCCCCCTGAAAAGCTATCGCGGTAGTAAGGAGAGTTTACTGTTAGAGAATAATATCGGTAGTGGGATTAAAAAAGTCGGTTTAGAGCATGGTTGTACTGTATTCATGACTCTGTTGGCGGTATACACAACATTACTGCACAGATTGACAGGACAAGACCAGATTATTTTAGGTATTCCCACCGCCGGGCGATCGCTTGCAGGTAGTGATAGTTTAGTTGGTTATTGCGCCCATGTCTTGCCAGTTTGCAGCGACTACCAAAATACAACTCCGTTTTCTGAACATTTAATCACTATCAAGAACGTTTTACTAGAAGCCTACCAACATCAGGATTATCCCTTTGCAGAACTAATTCAAAAATTAAACCTGACTCCCGATGCTAGTAGATCACCTCTAGTCACTGTTACTTTTAACTTAGATCGATCCATCACCTTACCCAAATTAGGCGCACTGGAAACCAGTTGGTTAAGTCAACCCATCACGGCGACTGATTACGATATCCATTGGAATATCACCCAAATAGATGATCAACTGCTGGTAGATTGTCATTACAATAGCGATTTATTTGATGCAGCTACCATTGAGAGATGGTTGGGACATTTCCAAACCTTACTCACAGCCGTAATTTCTAACCCCAGCCAACCAATGGGGGAATTATCACTGCTGACAGAGACAGAATTACAACAATTGTTAGGAGATTGGAACGCGACAGCAACTGATTATCCGGCGGAAAAGTGTATTCAGGATATCTTTGCAGAACAAGTAGAAAAAACACCTGATGCGATCGCGCTGTTATGCTCAGATCAGGAAATTACATACAACCAGTTAAATATTCGTGCTAATCAACTAGCGCACTATTTAAGAAAACAGGGAGTCAAGCCAGGTTTCCCGGTGGGGATATGTATGCAGCGTTCCCATGATTTTATTGTGGGAGTCTTAGGTATCCTGAAAGCTGGCGGTGCTTATGTCCCCTTTGATCCCAACTATCCCCAAGAAAGATTATTTTGGATGTGGGAAGATGTCCAGCCAGTAGTGGTATTAACTCAGACGGATTTAGTTGATAGGCTACCCCAAGAGAGCAAAACCCTGTGTTTAGATACCGCAGATATCAGCCAAGAGTCTAGAGAAAACCCCCAGACAGAGGCGACAGCCGATAACTTAGCCTACATTATCTATACCTCCGGCTCCACTGGTAAACCCAAAGGTGTGAGTATTCCCCATCGCGGCGTAGTCCGTCTAGTTAAAAACACAGATTATCTAGCCTTTACCTCAGAGCAAGTTTGGCTACAATTAGCCCCCATCTGCTTTGATGCTGCAACTTTGGAAATTTGGGGTAGCTTACTCAATGGTAGTAAATTAGTGATGATGGCGATCGCCCAACCGACATTAGAGGAGATCGGACAAGTAATTCAGAAGTATAAAATTACTACCCTGTGGCTCACAGCTAGCCTGTTCCATCTTATGGTAGACGAACGCTGGCAAGACTTAAAAGGGGTGAAACAATTAATCGCCGGCGGTGATGTTTTATCAGTCCCTCATGTGAGGAAAGTATTAGAATATTTACCCCAATGTCAACTAATTAACGGTTACGGTCCCACAGAAAATACTACCTTCACCTGTTGCTACCCCATAACTAAAGACAGCAATCTAGAATCATCAGTCCCCATCGGTCGCCCCATAGCCAACACCCAAGTTTACATCCTAGATGCTGGGTTACAACCAGTCCCCATCGGAGTTTGGGGAGAACTATACACCGCCGGCGCAGGACTAGCCCAAGGTTACTGGGAAAAACCAGACCTCACCGCAGAAAAATTCATCTCCTCCACTCTCTGCGCCTCTGCGTACGCCACTTGCTTCAAGTCGGGATACCCGCCCAACGCAGTGGCTCCTCTGCGTGAAACCAACCCTCAACTCTACAAAACCGGCGACCAAGTACGCTACCGCCCAGATGGAATCATTGAATTTAGAGGACGTATCGATCAGCAAGTCAAAATTCGGGGCTTCCGCATCGAATTAGGGGAAATTGAAACTAAATTAGCAACTCATCCCCAAGTCAAACAGACTGTAGTTATAGCTGATGGGGACACCCTGATTGCGTACTTCATCCCGGAAACAACAGCGCCCACAAACAGCGAATTACGCCACTACCTAAAGCAAAAACTCCCAGATTATCTGCTACCAGCAGCCTATGTCTGTTTAGATACCTTTCCTCTCACAGCTAACGGTAAGGTAGACCGAAAAGCGTTACCTCCAGCCGATTTAGCTACTTATGCAGCAGTTACATATATTGCTCCTCGTACTGAAGAAGAGGGGGCGATCGCACTAATTATTTCGTCAATTCTCAACTTGGAAAAAGTCGGGATTGAGGATAATTTCTTTGAAATCGGCGGTAATTCCCTAAATGCCATGCAGGTTATTTCACGCCTACGACAAAAATTTGGTGTAGATTTACCTTTGCGGCAATTATTAGAGTCACCCACCGTCAGAGAAATCGCCGCTAACATTCAGCAAATTCTCACAACTATCCAAAAATTACAGTCCACATCCGTGGAACTATCAGAAGACCGGGAGGAAATCGAATTATGAAACCCATCGCCGAATTTTTATCTGAATTAGGAAATCAGGACATCAAGCTGTGGGTAGAAGATCACCCCAATTCCTCCCTGGGTGTAAAGTTACGGTGTAATGCGCCCAGTGGCAAATTAACGCCAGAAATTCGTGGTATTCTAGGCGATCGCAAAGCCGAAATTATCAGCTTTCTCCAACAGCTAAACTCCCACACAGAAGTAGCAACCATTACCCCAGTCCCCCGCGACCAAGGTAATTTACCTCTATCCTGGTCACAGCAGCGCCTCTGGTTTCTCTACCAAATGGAAGGAGCCAGTGCTACCTATAATATGCCGGCGGCGGTAGAAATGACTGGGGTGCTAAATATCCCCGCACTGGAACAAGCCTTACAAACAGTTATCCGTCGTCATGAAGTTTTACGCACCAGTTTTACCACTGTAGACGGCCATGCTCTCCAAATCATTGATCCCGATGCTAACGTCACCCTCCCAGTAGTGGATTTACAGGGAGCTACGGCTGATAAAGTCACAGAATTAGCCATCCTCGACGCAGAGAAACCCTTTGACCTCACCACCGCGCCCCTGATGCGGGCGACACTCCTGAAGCTGAGTGAAAAATCCCATGTGTTGCTGATCAATATGCACCACATTGTGGCTGATGGTTGGTCTCTGGGGATTTTAATTCCGGAACTATCTAATTTATATACAGCATTTTTACAAGGTAAACCTTCTCCTCTCCCAGAATTAACCATTCAATACGCAGACTTTGCTGTATGGCAAAGAGAATGGTTACAAGGGGAAGCATATAATCAAAAACTCAACTATTGGCAAAAGCAACTAGAGGACGCGCCACCATTATTAGAACTTCCCACCGACAGACCACGCCCAGCTATTCAGACCTTCCGGGGTAGCAGTCAAGATTCTCCCTTACCTCTAGAACTAACCGCACAACTCAACCGCCTGAGTCAGCAGTTCGGGGTAACGCTGTTTATGACCTTAGAAGCAGCCTTTGTGACTTTGCTGCATCGTTACAGTGGTCAGACAGATATTTTAGTTGGTAGTCCCATCGCTAACCGCCAAGCGGAAACAGAAGCATTAATTGGCTTTTTTGTCAATACATTAGTATTGCGATCGCATCTAGAAAATAACCCCCCATTTGCAGAATTACTCCAACAAGTCAAGCAAGTAGCACTGGATGCCTACACTCACCAGGATGTACCCTTTGAGCGAGTCGTAGACGCATTACAACTCCAACGCAATCTCAGCCATACACCCTTGTTTCAGGTGATGTTTGCGTTGCAGAACGCACCTATGGGGACTTTGGAATTACCAGGGTTACAGTTGTCTCAGTTACCCATAGAGGCGATTACCTCTAAGTTTGATTTAACCCTGTCCATGACAGAAACACCCCAAGGACTCATCGGGAATTGGGAATATAACAGCGACTTGTTTGACCCTGAAACCATCACTCGCATGGCGGGGAATTTCCAGACTTTATTAACAGCAATTGTTGCAAATCCTCAACAAACAGTTCAAGAATTACCTTTACTTAGCGATGCTGAACGACAAAAGTTAATCCCAGATTTACATTCTCGTCATGAGTATGTAGTTGAGTTATGTCTGCATCAAAAATTTGAGCAGCAAGTAGAAAAAACACCCGATGCTGTAGCGGTAACTTTTGCCGAGGAAAGTCTGACATACAGCCAGTTAAATACTCGCGCCAATCAATTAGCCCACTATTTACAAACTTTGGGTGTGGGTCCCGATGTTTTAGTGGGTATCTGCGTTGAGCGTTCCCTAGAGATGATGGTGGGTTTATTGGGTATCCTCAAAGCCGGAGGCGCTTATGTACCCCTTGACCCTGAGTATCCCCCTGAGCGTTTGGCGTTTATGTTAGATGACTCTCAGGTGTCGGTGTTATTAACTCAGGCGAAGTGGTTAGAATCTTTACCTGTGACTGCTGCTAAGATTATTTGTTTAGATACAGGACTTACGCAAATTTATGAAAAAACGAACCACGAAGGACACGAAGGACACGAAGTCAAGAGGGTTTCAGAGAGTTCTTGCGTAAGTCCTATAGATATTGATAGAGATAATATTTATCTTCAAAGTTCAGAAAATCCTCAAACTGGGGTTTTACCGGAAAACTTAGCTTATGTAATTTATACCTCTGGCTCTACGGGTAAACCCAAGGGTGTATTAGTCAATCATAGTAATGTAACTCGCCTATTTGCAGCTACTCAGGATTGGTTTAACTTTGATGCGAGGGATGTTTGGACGCTTTTCCATTCCTATGCTTTTGATTTCTCGGTGTGGGAAATGTGGGGCGCGTTATTACATGGTGGGCGGTTGGTAATTGTGCCTTTCTTTGTCAGTCGTTACCCGGAAGAGTTTTATAAGTTGCTTTGTCGGGAAGGGGTGACGGTTCTTAATCAGACTCCTTCGGCTTTTCGTCAGTTGATTTGGGTGGATGGTTCACGCAGAGGCGCAGAGGCGCGGAGAGAGGAAGAACAGAAGATGGGTTTGCGCTGGGTGATTTTTGGCGGTGAGGCGCTTGACCCTACGAGTTTATTACCTTGGTTTGAGGGACATGGTGATGCTTGTCCGCAGTTGGTGAATATGTACGGGATTACGGAAACTACTGTACACGTAACTTTCCGTCCTTTGACTATGGCGGATGCTGGGTGTAGTAGTAGTGTGATTGGTGTACCAATTCCGGATTTACAAGTTTATATTCTGGATCAGTTTTTGCAACCTGTGCCGGTGGGGGTGCGGGGTGAAATGTATGTTGGCGGTGCTGGGGTAACTAGGGGTTATCTCAATCGTCCAGAGTTGACTGCTGAGAGGTTTATTGATTCTGGGGGAGAGGTATTATATAAGACTGGGGATTTGGCGCGTTATTTGGCTGATGGTAATCTTGAATACTTGGGTCGCATTGATGACCAAGTGAAAATTCGCGGTTTTCGCATTGAGTTGGGGGAAATTGAGGCGAAGTTGGCAAATCATCCCCACGTCCGGCAAACTGTGGTGGTGGTACGGGAGGATAGTCCGGGGAATAAGCGGTTGGTGGCTTATTTGGTTGCTGATGGTGCATCTCCTAGTAATGGTGAATTACGAGATTATCTCAAGCAACAGTTACCTGATTACATGATTCCGGCTGTGTTTGTTTCTCTGGATGCTTTCCCGTTGACGGCTAATGGTAAGCTGGATCGGAAGAAGTTACCAGTACCTGATGTTCGCACAGAGTTAGGTAGTGATTTTACCCCACCCCAAACCCCAGAACAAGAGTTATTAGCGAATATTTGGGGGGAAGTTTTAGGGGTTTCCCAAGTGGGGATACATGATAATTTCTTTGCATTGGGTGGGGACTCGATTCGTAGTATCCAAATTTTGGCGAAGGCTAATCAAGTTGGTTGGGATTTGTCTTTACAACAGTTATTCCAATACCAAACTATTGCAGAATTAGCAGAATTAGTCAGCAAAGAAGTCAGTTTTACTCTCACATCGCAGATATCGCCTTTTAGTTTAATTTCGGAGACAGATAGGGAAAAGTTACCCGCAGAATTAGCAGATGCTTATCCTCTGACAGCACTACAAGGGGGGATGGTTTTTCATAGTGAATTGAATGCAGATTCGGCGGTTTATCATGATGTCTTTTCGTTTCATTTGCGGGCGAATCTGGATTTACCAGGGTTGCAGAATGCAATTAAACAAGTGATGACTCGTCATGCTGTGCTGCGTACCAGTTTTGATTTGACTGGTTTTTCTGAGCCGTTACAGTTGGTACATGAAAATGTCGATGTGCCTTTACAGGTGGATGATATTAGTGATTTAACAACGGCTGAACAACAAGCAGTTATTAATAATTGGATAGAAACAGAAAAGCATCATAGTTTTAATTGGACAAAACCGCCTCTGTTGCGTTTTTATGTCCATCGTCGCAGTGGGGAAACTTTTAATTTAAGTTTTAGTTTCCATCACGCTATTCTTGATGGTTGGAGTGTCGCCTCTTTACTGACGGAATTGTGGCAAGAATATGTAAATTTACTCAAACCCTCCCCACGTCCTCACCTCGATTTCCGGGATTTTGTGGCGTTGGAACGTGCGGCTTTAGAATCGGAAACGACCCAGCAATATTGGCGGTCACAACTGGCTGATGTCTCAATTACTGAGTTACCACGCTGGCCGGAATCGTCTCGAACCGCAGTTAAGGAAGAAGTAGGTATTGAGGAAGTTGCAATTACGGCTGAGTTGTCGGATGGTTTGAAGCAACTAGCTAGTCAGGCTGGGGTTCCTCTGAAAAGTGTACTGTTGGCTGCTCATTTACGGGTGTTAAATTTACTCACCAATCAAGGGGATGTGTTAACGGGTTTGGTGGCTAATGGGAGACCGGAAAATGCAGATGGGGAAAAGATTATCGGTCTATTTCTGAATACTTTACCAATGCGATCGCACTTAGGCGGTGGTACTTGGTTAGAATTGATTCAACAGGTTTTTCAAGCAGAACAAGGGTCTTTACCCCATCGTCGTTATCCTCTATCGGAAATCCAACGTCTCTGTGGTGGACAGCCTTTATTTGAAACTGCGTTTAATTTCGTCCATTTCCACGTCTATCAGGGGATTCTCAGTTTAGAGGAATCTGAGGTTTTAGATTATCAGACCTTTGAACAGACTAATTTTACTTTGGTGGCGCATTTTAGTTTGGATTTGGTTTCCTCTCAGGTAAATTTAGCTCTGAATTATCAGACGAGTCAACTGTGTAGAGAACAGGTCACCTACTATGCAGGTTACTATCTCAATGCTTTAACGGCAATGGTCGCAGCACCATCCGCACTCTATCAAAATCAATTACTCCTCTCATCCCCAGAGCAGCAGCAAATATTACAGGAATGGAACTCTATCCAAGGAGAGTATCCTGTTACTCAATGTCTGCATCAGTGGTTTGAGTCCCAAGTGCAGAAGACACCCGACGCTACAGCAGTGGTGTTTGCAGATACGAGTCTGACTTATGCTGAGTTAAATACTCGTGCTAATCAACTGGCGCACCATTTACAAACCTTGGGTGTAAAACCTGATGTGTTGGTGGGTTTGTCCGTTGAACGTTCTGTGGAAATGGTGATCGGGATATTAGGTATTTTGAAGGCTGGGGGAGCTTATGTACCCTTAGATCCAGATTATCCCAGCGATCGCCTGGCGTTTATGTTAAGTGATGCTCAAATTCCAGTTTTAGTGACTCAATCTCAATGGTTGGAGACTCTAGATTTAACTGATATTCAGACTGTCTGCTTCGATACGGATGGGGAATCTCTGAGTCAGTTGAGTCCAGAAAATCCGCGCTGTGACGTTACCCCTGATAATTTAGCCTATGTAATTTATACCTCTGGATCTACGGGTAAACCCAAGGGTGTTTTAGTCAATCACAGCAATGTGGCGCGTCTATTTAAAGCTACAGATAACTGGTATCAGTTTAACTCCAGTGATGTCTGGACACTGTTCCATTCCTATGCTTTTGACTTCTCGGTGTGGGAACTGTGGGGCGCATTGCTTTATGGTGGAAGGTTGGTAATTGTCCCCTATTGGGTAAGTCGTGATCCGAAAGCCTTTTACAATCTACTTTCCCAAGAACAGGTTACTGTCCTCAATCAAACCCCCTCGGCGTTCCGTCAGTTGATTTGGGTAGATCAGTTAGCAGAAATGGCAGAAGTGGAATTAAATCTGCGTTGGGTAGTATTTGGTGGAGAAGCCTTAGAACCGGAAAGTTTGCAACCTTGGTTTCAACGTCATGGCGATCGCACCCCCCAATTAGTTAATATGTACGGCATCACCGAAACCACTGTACACGTTACCTATCGTCCTCTAACTTGGGCAGATACTCACAGCCGTAGTAGTGTGATTGGTAAAGCCATTCCCGATTTACAACTATATATATTAAATGACCAACTCCAGCCAGTACCCATTGGCGTACCCGGAGAAATGTATGTGGGTGGTGCTGGGGTAGCGCGGGGTTATCTCAATCGTCCAGAATTAACCCAGGATAGATTTATTCAATTAGGGACTGGGAACTGGGGAAATAACCTTATACCAATTCTTTATGAGGATGCACTGAATTATAGGAGGAACGAACCACGAAGTACACGAAGTACACAAAGAAAGAAGGAAGGAAAGAAATTCAGCGCAGCTTTACACAGAAATAACCTTACTCTCTATAAAACTGGTGATTTAGCTCGCTATTTACCCGATGGTAGTATTGAATATCTGGGACGCATTGACCATCAGGTGAAGATTCGCGGTTTTCGGATTGAATTGGGAGAGATTGAAACAGCCATAGCGAAATATGCTGACATTCGGGAAGTTGTGGTAATTGTCCGGGAAGATCAGCCAGGAGATCAGCGATTAGTGGCTTATATTGTGGCGACCCAAACACCGACAGATAGCCAATTGCGAGAACACCTGAAACAAAACCTCCCGGATTACATGATTCCGACGGCGTTTGTTTATCTGGATATCTTCCCCTTAACAAATAACGGTAAACTTGACCGCAAAGCATTACCTGCGCCGACCCAAACACAGAAAACCACTGATTTTGTTTTACCCCGCACAGATACAGAACAGGCGATCGCCGATTTATTTTCTCTGCTTTTAGGGGTGGAAAACATCGGTATCCATGATAATTTCTTTGAATTGGGCGGACATTCCCTAATCGCCACTCAACTAATTTCTCGTCTACGGGAAACTTTCCAAATTGAGTTACCTTTGCAGGTATTATTTGCATCTCCCACCGTTATCCAACTTGCCAAACTGATTAACAGTCAGCGTCAAACCAATTTAGAATTAACCGCACCCCCCCTCACACCCGTATCTAGAGAAAATCTCGATATACCTTTATCTTGGGCGCAACAGCGACTCTGGTTTTTAGAACAATTAGATGGTGGTACTGCTACTTACAATATACCTGCGGCGTTGCAGTTAGCAGGGAAATTAAATGTTACGGCTGTAGAACAAGCCTTAGCGGAAATTGTGCGCCGTCATGAAATCCTGCGGACTTGTTTTAAATTGGTGAATGGAACACCAGTACAATTCATTGATCCTCACGCCACTGTCACTGTAACCCTCACAGACTTACAGCCATTACCAACCCAGGAACAGACCACAGAAATCCAGCGTTTGCTAGTCTTAGCAGCCGAAACACCCTTTAATCTTCAAAATGCGCCTTTACTACGAGTGGAGTTGTTCCGCTTAGGTGAAGAGTCTCATTTGTTGCTGATCACCATACACCATATTATTTCCGATGGCTGGTCGGTGGGTATCTTCATCCAAGAACTATCAGCACTCTATCAAGCTTTCTGCACAGGAAAACCGACACCATTACCAGAGTTACCCGTTCAATATGCAGACTTCGCAATTTGGCAACGACAATATTTAACTGGGGAACTATTACAAGCTAAACTTAACTATTGGCAACAACAACTAGCGGGCGCACCGCCTTTATTAGAGTTACCCACAGATAAACCGCGTCCAGCCATTCAAACTTTCCGGGGTAACAAACAAGACTTTACACTGTCGTTGCAGTTGACGGAAAAAATCAAGGCTTTGAGTCAAAATTCTGGCGTAACGCTGTTTATGACTCTGCAAACAGCCTTTGTCACTTTGCTACATCGTTACAGTGGACAGACTGATATTCTGGTGGGGACACCCATCGCTAACCGCAACCGGGCTGAGATAGAGTCATTAATTGGCTTTTTTGTGAATACTTTGGTACTCAGAACCCAAATTGTCGGTAATCCCAGTTTTGCGGAATTACTCCAACAAGTCAAACAGGTAGCGTTAGATGGTTATGCTCACCAAGATGTCCCCTTTGAGCAGGTGGTAGAAGCACTGCAACCGGAACGCAATCTCAGCCATACGCCTCTGTTTCAGGTAATGTTTGCTTTACAAAATGCGCCCTTGGGTAACTTAGAGTTATCAGGGTTGAGTCTCACACCGTTACCCATTGAGACAGTTACAGCTAAGTTTGATTTAACCCTGTCAATGGAAGAAACCCCAGAGGGATTAATGGGGACATGGGAATATAACTGTGACTTGTTTGAGGCTGAAACCATCGCCAGAATGACGAGTCATTTGCAGCATTTGCTCGCGGAAATTGTCACCACACCAGAACAGTCGGTTGGTTTACTCCCAATGTTGAGTCCACAAGAACAACATCAATTGTTAGTAGAGTGGAACGACACCGAGACAGAGTATCCGGTTGACATGGCGATTCATCAGGTATTTGTGGCACAAGTGGAGAAGACACCTGATGCGGTGGCGTTATTTTTTGCAGATCAAAGCTTGACTTATACCCAGTTAAATAGTCGTTCTAACCAGTTGGCGCACTACCTGATTAAACAAGGGGTACAACTAGGGGATGCTGTGGGTATTTGTGTGGAACGCTCCCTAGAAATGGCGATCGCATTGTTGGCTATTCTCAAAGCTGGTGGCGTTTATGTTCCCCTTGATCCTAACTATCCTTTAGAAAGATTGTCTTGGATGTTAGCAGATGCTAAACCACCGCTTTTATTAACACAAAAACATTTAGTAGACCAACTTCCTACTCAGGTAGAAACCAAAATCACTTGTTTAGAATCCATTAGCGAAAGTATTAAGCAAGAAAGTCCAGAAAACCCCTCCATCCCATCTCAAGCCGACGACTTAGCTTATATTATGTATACTTCTGGGTCTACGGGTAAACCCAAGGGTGTCTGTATTCGCCACCGTGGTGTGGTGAGTTTGGTGAAAGCTAATAATTATGTGCAACTGAACGCCGAACAGGTATTTTTACAGTTAGCACCGATTTCCTTTGATGCTTCCACCTTTGAAATTTGGGGTAGTTTGTTAAATGGAGCCAAATTAGCGATCGCCCCCCCTAATCAATCATCTTTAGAAGAATTAGGGCAAATTATCCAAAAATACCAAGTAACTACCCTCTGGCTCACCGCTAGTCTTTTCCATCTCATGGTAGATGAACGCCTAGAAGACTTACAGCCAGTCCGTCAGTTATTAGCCGGCGGCGATGTCTTATCAGTCTCCCACATCCAAAAACTGCTGCACCAATTCCCGGAATGTCGGGTAATTAACGGCTACGGTCCCACAGAAAATACTACTTTTACTTGCTGTTTCCCCGTCATAACCGACACCGCACTAGGTCTTTCAGTACCTATCGGTCGCCCCATTGCTAACACCCAAGTTTACATCCTCGATGCCCATCTGCAACCAGTCCCCATTGGTGTTAAAGGTGAATTGTACGTGGGAGGGGTCGGTTTAGCACAAGGCTATCTCCACCGGAATGACTTGACTAAGAAAAAATTTATTCCCCTAGACATCGGGTATAAAAAACCAGGAGAATCGCCCCACTCCCGTACTGTTTACAAAACCGGAGATCTAGCCCGCTACTTACCTGATGGCACAATTGAATTTTGCGGACGCAGTGATCATCAAGTTAAAATTCGGGGCTTCCGCATTGAACTAGGTGAAATTGAAGCAGTTTTAGATCAACATCCCCAGGTCAGCCAAGGGGTGGTAATGGTACAGGGTGAAACCGCCAATGAAAAACGCCTAGTAGCCTACATTGTGCCAATTCCTGGAGAAACCATTACTAATACCGAATTGTTTGATTTTCTCCAACAACGGCTACCTAATTATATGATCCCTGCTGCCTTTGTCTTTCTGGATAGTTTGCCGTTAAACCCCAACGGTAAAGTGGATCGTCGCGCTTCCCTGACAATAGACGACAGCAGACCGCAGATCACCCAAGCTTTTGTCACAGCTCACAGCCCCTCGGAAGAAGTGTTAACAGCAATTTGGTCTGAGATATTGGGTGTCAGCAAAGTCGGTATTTATGACAACTTCTTTTATTTAGGAGGACATTCTTTACTAGCAGCCCAACTGGTTAACCGCATCCAACAGACCTTTGATTTAGAACTACCCATCCGCGAATTATTCCAAAAGCCAACAGTAGCCGAACTATTAGAAGTTTTGGCAGAGTTAGCCGGTGGACAGGAAATTCTCGATGAAATCGCCCTGACTATCCAGGAAATTGCCCAAATGTCCCCCGAAGAGATGCAATCTCTATTGAGTGCTGAGTCCTGAGTCCAAAATTCTCCTACCCCTACCCCTAGCCTCTATGAACAAGTCTTTAACAGCCAAAAAGCAAGAGTTACTGAAGCTGATGCTGAAGAAAAAAGGCATTAGTGTGAAGAATGAAGCGATCGCCCGTCGCAATTCATCCCAACCCGCGCCTCTGTCTTTTTCCCAACAACGTCTCTGGTTTCTGAACCAATGGGACGAAAATAGTGCTAGTTATAACATCCCCACGGCGGTACAACTCACTGGTGAACTTCAGGTGACTGCTTTAGAACAGGCTTTGAGGGAAATTGTTCATCGTCATGAAATTCTCAGAACTAGCTTTCAGGTGGTAGATGATACCCCTGTGCAGGTGGTTGATGCAGATGTGAATATTACTCTATCTGTAGTGGATTTACAGGGGATACCAAGCCCAGAACAAACAGCCGAAGTCCAGCAGCGTATAGCGTTGGAAGTTTCTACACCCTTTGATTTAACCATCGCACCTTTATTTCGAGTGCAACTACTCCGCCTCGGTGAAATCTCCCACCTGCTGCTGTTAAACCTGCACCACATAGTTTCTGATGGTTGGTCTGTGGGTGTATTTATCCAAGAACTCTCAGCTTTGTATACAGCTTTCATTGAGGGGAAACCGTCACCCTTACCAGAGTTAGCAATTCAGTATGCAGACTTCGCAGCTTGGCAAAGACAATCTTTAACAGAGGAAGTTTTAGGTAATAAACTGGAATATTGGCGGTCACAATTGGCAGATGCTACCCCACTGTTGGAATTACCTAGCCGCCCCCGTCCCCCCATTCAGACTTATCGCGGTAGCACTTTTACCCAGGAACTGAGTGCTGAACTCACCCAACAATTTAAAACCCTCAGCCAAGAAACAGGTGTGACTCTGTTTATGGCTTTACAAGCAGCCTTTGTTACCTTGCTGCATCGCTACAGTAGTCAAACAGATATCCTCATCGGTACACCTGTCGCTAACCGCGATCGCCAAGAACTAGAACCATTAATTGGCTTTTTTGTCAATACCTTAGTTCTGCGTCACCAAATTGCTGGTAATCCTAGCTTTTTAGAGTTGCTCCAACAGGTACAGCAAACAACCTTAGATGGCTTTTCTCATCAGGATGTCCCCTTTGAGCAAGTGGTAGAAGCTCTACAACCAGAGCGCAATCTTAGTTACAGCCCCCTATTTCAGGTAATGTTTGCGCTGCAAAATGCGCCTGTGGGGGAGTTGGAACTTTCGGGGTTGAAAATTGCGCCTCGAGAAATGGAGATAGTGACAGCTAAATTTGATTTAACTGTGTCAATGGAGGAAATCGGCGGAAAACTGAGGGGGACATGGGAATATAACTGTGATTTATTTGATAATGCCACAATTACCCAGATGGCGGGACATTTCCAGAATTTATTAAATGCGATCGCCACCCATCCCCAACAAGCGATCGCAGATTTACCCCTACTCACTCCATCAGAACGTCATCAAATACTTGTAGAGTGGAATCAAACTCAAGCAGAATATCCTACAGATGTATGTCTGCATCAATTATTTGAGGCACAAGTCCAACGCACACCTAATCATATTGCTGTAATTGGGGAAGAGGAAAAGTTAACCTACAGCCAGTTAAATACCCGTGCTAATCAACTAGCTCACTATTTACAATCTGTGGGAGTAGGAGCAGATACCCTAGTGGGGATTTATGCAGAACGTTCCCTAGAAATGGTAGTTGGGTTACTGGGGATTCTCAAAGCCGGCGGTGCGTATCTTCCCTTAGACCCAGAGTATCCGGCGGAACGTTTAGCGTTCATGATTCAGGATGCTGAAATTAACATCTTATTAACACAAACACATTTATTAGACTCCCTACCATCACAGCAAGCTCAGATAATTTGCCTAGATCAAGATTCTTATTACACAGATGAGACTCATCGCGCCTCCTCCTCCCCCAGCGATTTAGCATACGTAATTTATACATCCGGTTCCACAGGTAAACCCAAAGGGGTCATGATTCCCCATCGAGCCATAGTTAATCACATGGTTTGGATGCAGAACACTTTCCCCCTCACTTCCCATGATCAAGTTCTGCAAAAAACCCCCTTCAGCTTTGACGCAGCTATCTGGGAATTTTACGCCCCTTTGCTAGCGGGAGCGCAGTTAGTCATGGCGCAACCAGGAGGACATCGAGACAGTACTTATTTAATAGATGTCATTAATAAATATCAAATCACCACATTACAACTGGTTCCCTCTTTGCTGCGAATGCTCCTCGACTCCGGAGATTTCTCTAGCTGTAAATCCCTGAAACGGATCTTTTGTGGTGGTGAAGTCTTGACCACCGAACTAGTAGAACGCTGTCAAAGTCAAATAAATGCCGAGATATATAACCTTTATGGTCCCACAGAAGCGACAATTGATGCTACTTGCTCAAAAGTAGCTGCTGGGATTAATCAAACAGTTCCCATTGGTTGTCCCATCGCCAATACTCAAATTTATCTCCTCGACCAAAATTTACAACCAGTTCCCGTTGGTGTCCCTGGTGAAATATACATTGGTGGTGCGGGGTTAGCTAGAGGTTACTTACATCGTCCAGAGTTGACCCAAGAGCGATTTATTCCCAATCCCTTTAGTGAAGGTCATCTATATAAAACTGGTGATTTAGCTCGCTATTTACCTGATGGACAAATTGAATACCTGGGTCGGGTAGACTTTCAGGTAAAACTACGAGGTTTTCGTATTGAATTGGGAGAGATTGAAACAGCATTAACTCAACATCCCCAAGTCCAACAAGCAGCAGCAATTATCCGCGAAGACCAACCAGGCGACCAACGTTTAGTAGCTTACATCATTCCAGCAGGGGACGCACCCACCAGCGACGAGTTGCGCCACTCTCTCCAACAGCAACTCCCCGACTACATGATTCCCACTGCCTTTGTAGTTCTTGATACCTTTCCCCTGACACCCAACGGTAAACTAAACCGGAATGCTCTCCCCGCACCAGAGATCAATTACACTTCCGAAAACTTTGTTTCACCCCGCACAGAAACGGAAGTCTTAATTGCTGATGTCTTCGCCGCAGTTTTGAGAATCACACAGGTTAGCATCCATGATAATTTCTTTACTCTGGGAGGACATTCCCTCTTAGCTACACAAGTAATTTCCCGTCTGCGGCAAATTTTTGGTCTGGAAATACCGCTACGACTGTTGTTTGAATCTCCCACTGTGGCGGAACTTGACCAAGCTATTCAGAAATTACAACAAACTGAGTCGGATTTGCTCTCACCACCCCTGGTTCCTGTAACGAGAGACAGTCAACCCTTACCTTTATCTTGGTCACAGCAAAGACTGTGGTTTTTAAGTCAATTAGAAGAAAGCAGTAGTACATACAATGTACCTGCGGCGATCCAGTTACAGGGATATCTGCACGTTGCAGCTTTAGAACAAGCATTACAGGAAATTGTCCGTCGCCACGAAATTTTACGGACTAGTTTTCCCAGTCACAATGGGATACCAACTCAAGTGATTGTTGCTGATGTCACCGTCACCCTCCCAGTGATCGATTTACAGGGATTACCAGTATCAGAACAAGCTCAACAAGTCAAACAACTGACAATTACAGCTACTCAGACAGTTTTTGATCTGACTGTTGCGCCGTTAATGCGATCGCAGTTGTTGTGTTTAGATCAAGAGTCTCATATTTTACTGATCAATCTGCATCATATAGTTTGTGATGGTTGGTCTGTGGGTGTATTTATCGAAGAATTATCAGCACTATATACAGCCTTCGTTGAGGAAAAACCCTCCCCTTTACCAGAGTTAGCTATTCAGTATGCTGATTTTGCGATTTGGCAAAGACAATGGTTGAGTGGAGAAGTATTAGACAAAAAACTCAACTATTGGAAACAACAGCTAGCAGGTGCGCCACCACTTTTAGAGTTACCAACTGACCGTCCCCGTCCTCCCCAACCCAGTTATCAAGGTGGGAATTATGGGTTTACAGTTGATGCTGAGTTGACAACAAAACTCCAGAATTTGAGTCAGAAATCCGGCGTTACTTTATTCATGACTCTGCAAGCTGTATTTGTGACTTTGCTACATCGTTATAGTGGTCAAACAGATATACTTGTGGGGACACCCATTGCTAACCGCGATCGCGCTGAGATTGAACCCCTACTCGGTTTATTTATCAACAGTCTAGTACTGCGCTCGCAACTTACAGATAACCCCAAATTTTCCCAACTACTGCAACAAGTCCGACAAGTAGCCTTAGAAGCTTACGCTTACCAAGATGTCCCCTTTGAGCAAATAGTAGAAGCATTACAACCAGAGCGCAACCTCAGTTACAGTCCCCTGTTTCAGGTAATGTTCATTTGGCAAAATACCCCCTCAGCAAATTGGGAATTACCAGGGTTGAGTCTGAGCGCTTTACCGATGGAAATAGTTACAGCCAAGTTTGATTTAACTTTGGCGATGGAAGAAACACCCGCAGGATTAGCCGGAAATTGGGAATATAACAGCGACTTGTTTGATTTAGAAACTATTCAACGCATCGCGCACCACTTCCAAAATTTACTCGCAGCAGTAACCGCCGATCCAGAACAACCAGTGGCTTTATTACCACTGTTAACAGCTAGTGAAGCCCAAAAAATCCTAGTTGATTGGAATCAAACTCAGGCGACCTATCCCACCGATGTCTGTTTACATCAACTGTTTGAGGCTCAGGTAGAAAAAACACCAGATGCGATCGCCGTAGAAATAGCCACAGAACAACTAACTTACACTCAGTTAAATTCCCGTGCTAATCAACTAGCTGCGTACTTGCAATCCTTGGGTGTAGGAACTGATCAGTTAGTAGGAATTTGTGTCGAACGTTCCCTAGATATGCTTGTGGGTTTATTAGCAATCCTCAAAGCAGGTGGTGCTTATGTACCCCTCGACCCCAAATATCCGGCGGAACGTATAGCTTTCATGGTGGAGAATGCTGAAGTTGCAGTCCTCTTAACACAACAGCACTTAGTAAATTCACTGCCCACCACAGAAGCCAAAATTATCTGTTTAGATACAGATTGGCTAGCTATTACTGCAAATACTTTCCCCTCTCCCATCTCTACTTCCTACTCCCCTAGTCAACTGGCTTATGTAATTTACACCTCCGGTTCTACAGGTCAACCCAAAGGTGTGCAGATTATCCATAGTGCTGTGGTTAACTTTTTAACCTCAGTGGCGCAACAGCCAGGAATCACAGCTAAAGACGTTTTACTTTCTGTCACAACTTTATCCTTTGATATTGCGGTACTAGAGATTTTCTTACCCTTGATCGTAGGGGCTAAAGTTGTTTTAGTCAGTGCTGAAACTAGTAAAGATGGCTATGCATTACAGAAGTTGTTGCTAGAATCTCACGCCACAATCATGCAAGCTACACCAGCCACTTGGCGGATTTTATTGGCTTCTGGGTGGAATGGTGCAAATCAATTCAAAATTTTCTCTGTAGGTGAAGCATTACCTAGAGATTTAGCGAATCAACTATTAGCCAGAAGTTCTCAACTCTGGAATGCTTACGGTCCCACAGAAACTACAATTTGGTCAACAGTTGATCAAGTAGAACCAGGTGAAGGAAAGGTGTTGATTGGTCGTCCCATCGCTAATACTGAAATTTATCTGTTAGACACCTACGGACAACCAGTACCAATTGGGGTCGGAGGAGAACTGCATATTGGTGGCGCAGGATTAGCTAGAGGTTATCGTCACCGTCCAGATTTAACAGCAGATAAATTTGTTGAATTGGCTCTAGGGTCTGATTCCCCATCTCCGAAGCGATTATATAAAACAGGTGATTTAGCTAGATATACTTCAGATGGCAAAATTGAATACTTGGGACGCATTGACCATCAAGTAAAATTACGGGGTTTCCGCATAGAATTGGGTGAAATTGAAGCTGGAATCATCGCCCATCCCCAAGTTAAGCAAGCCGCCGTGATTGTTCGTGAAGACCAACCGGGAAATAAACGCTTGGTAGGATATGTTGTTTCCCAAGCAGAAGCACCGACTAACAGCGAGTTGCGGACTTTGCTACAACAGCAACTTCCTGAATATATGATTCCGCAGATATTTGTCTACTTAGAGGCGTTACCTCTGACACCCAATGGCAAAATCGACCGCCGCGCCCTTCCTGTCCCGGATGTAGCCGCTAGTAACCAAGATAATTTTGTCTCCCCCCGCAACTTTATTGAAGAAAGCTTAGTGAATATCTGGGGTGAAATTATCGGACTGGAACAAGTGGGGATTCACGATAATTTCTTTGATTTGGGTGGTGATTCTATTATTAGTATCCAGGTAATTGCCCGCGCTCATCAATTGGGAATCCAACTGACTCTGAAGCAGATTTTCCAACATCAAACCATTTCTGAGTTAGCCCAAGTCTGCACAATGGGTACTATTCCCGCAGAACAGGGGTTAGTGACTGGAGAAATACCCCTAACGCCGATTCAGCATTGGTTTTTTGAGCAAAATTCACCAGAACCACACCATTTTAATCAGTCAATACTGCTAGAAGTTCAGCCAGATTTGCAGCCAGAACTATTACAGCAAGTATTACAAAAGCTGTTAGAACATCATGATGCTTTGCGGTTGCGGTTTGGGCGGGATGATTCCCAATGGTCGCAAGTTAATGGTGATGGGAAAATTACCGCACCCTTTGAGGTGATGGATTTATCAACAGAGATTCCCGCACAGCAATCACAGAGAATTACAGCCATAGCTACGGAATTGCAAGCTAGCCTCAATTTATTAACAGGTGAATTGCTGCGAGTTGTGCTGTTTTACTTGGGAACAGATAAACCCAGTCAGTTACTGATTATTATTCATCACTTAGCTATCGATGGAGTCTCTTGGCGGATTTTGTTAGAAGACTTATCTACTGCATACCAACAACTCAGCCGGGGAGAAATTATCCAATTACCAGCGAAAACAAATTCTTTTCAAGATTGGGGAATGCGGTTGTTAGAATACGGGCGATCGCCTACGCTCAAATCTGAAATAGAATATTGGCTGAGACAATCTCATAATGTCCCCCTACCTGTAGACTATCCCCAGGGACAAGACCATAACACCGTAGCTAGTGCTAAACAAGTATCAGTTAGCCTCAGTGAATCTGAAACCCTCGCACTGCTACAAGAAGTCCCCCAAGCCTACAACACCCAAATTAACGATATTTTATTAACTGCCTGTCTCCAAAGCTGCGCTCAATGGACAGGTAACAATTCACTCCTGATGGATTTAGAAGCACACGGAAGAGAAGAACTATTCGCAGATATCAACCTCTCCCGCACGGTGGGTTGGTTTACGGCAATTTTCCCCGTACTCCTATCACTTGAGGAAAATCCTCATCCCGGAGAAGCCCTAAAATCCATCAAAGAACAACTGCGGCGAATCCCCCAAAAAGGCATCAATTACGGAATCCTGCGCTATCTCAGCGATGACCCCCAAATTCGCCAACAACTAGCAGACCTCCCACCAGCAGAAGTCTGTTTCAACTACCTGGGACAATTTGAACGCATCCCACCGGGAATTATCCAAGGATTTGCCGATATATCCACTGGAGAAAATCAAAGTCCTTCATCCCGTCGGCGCTACTTATTAGAAATTACGGGAATTGTCGCCGCAGGTAAACTACAGATCAATTTAATTTACAGCGCACAAGTGCATCAAAAAAGCACTATTCAGCGTCTTGCTGATAATTTGATCACCGCTTTACAAACACTCATTAGCCACTGTCAGTCCACAGTAGGCGGATACACCCCTTCTGATTTTCCTGTCGCTGATTTAAGCCAAGACGAGTTAGATGCTTTATTAGCAGAAATTGATGAATAGGAAAACAGTTCACGACTCAACTACAAATTACCCATTAATAGGAAACTATGACAGTCTCTAAACAAACCAGCAAAAACAAAAACGTCGCCGCCATTTATCCTTTGTCGCCTATGCAACAGGGGATGCTGTTTCATACTTTATACTCACCAGAGTCAGGGATTTATTTTGAGCAGTTTATTTGCACTATTAGCGGCAAATTAAATGTACCAGTGTTTCAGCAAGCTTGGCAGCAAGTTGTAGAGCGACATCCTGTCTTGAGAACCCTGTTTGTTTGGGAAAATCGCAAAAAGCCTTTACAGGTTGTCCGGCATCAAGTTAAATTACCCTGGATTGAGTATGATTGGCGTTCAGTTTCTCCCTCGGAACAACAAAGACAAGTAGAAGAGTTTTTGGTGAGCGATCGCACTCAAGGCTTTAAGCTAGATCAAGCTCCGTTGATGCGTTGTGCTTTGCTGCAATTGGCAGAAAATACCTATGAATTTGTCGCCAGTTTTCATCACTTATTAGTCGATGGTTGGTCACTCCCCATTCTGTTTCAAGAAGTATTTGCTTTCTACGAAGCCGGAAATCGCGGTGAATCTATATCTTTAACTACCCCTCGTCCCTACCAAGATTATATTAATTGGTTGCAAAATCAAGACATTGCGGCGGCGGAAAACTTTTGGCGGCAAAAATTACAAGGCTTCACCGCACCCACTCCTCTGGGGGTAGATCAAAATGTGCCAGGAAAAGGTAATTTTTTAGACGTTAAATTTGAGTTACCATCCCAGACCTCAGCCACTCTCCAAAGTTTTGCCCAGCAACATCGTGTTACCCTTTCTACCTTAGTGCAAGGAGCATGGTCAGTATTACTGAGTCGCTACAGTGGGGAATTGGATGTAGTTTTCGGGGCTACGGTGTCCGGTCGTCCTCCAACCTTAGCGGGGGTAGAGTCGATGGTGGGCTTGTTTATCAATACCCTACCGGTGCGGGTGCAAATCCCAGAAGATACAGCAATTGTGCCTTGGTTACAATCTTTACAGAGCCAACAGGTAGAACGGGAACAATATGCTTACAGTCCCTTGGTCGATATTCAAACCTGGAGTCAAGTTCCGGGGGGAATGTCTTTATTTGAAAGTTTGGTAGTATTTGAGAATTATCCTGTAGATGCGGCACTGCAAGAACCTTTAGAAAGCTTAGACATTGATCATGTCCGGACTTTTGAAATCACTAACTATCCTTTAACCTTGGTAGCAGCAGCCCAGCAGACATTATCTGGCAGAATTATATATGATTGCGATCGCTTTGATGCCGCAACCGTAACCCGCATGATGGGACATTTCCAAAATGTTTTAACAGCAATTGTCACTCAGCCAGAGTTACCGATTACACAATTACCTTTAATTAGTGACACCGAAAAACAACAGTTAATATCTGCCTGGAATGCTAATAAAAAAACATATTCTCATGATTTCTGTTTACATCAAAAATTTGAGCAGCAGGTAGAAACAACACCCGATGCTGTAGCATTAGTATTCGGTGAGGAAAGTCTCACATACAGCCAGTTAAATACTCGCGCCAATCAATTAGCCCATCACTTGCAGTCTTTGGGTGTAAAGCCTGAAACCCTTGTGGGAGTCTGCGTGGAGCGTTCCCTAGACATGATGGTGGCTATCCTGGGTATCCTCAAAGCAGGTGCTGCATATCTCCCCCTTGACCCAGAGTATCCCCCTGAGCGTTTAGAGTTTATGCTAGATGACTCTCAGGTGTCGGTATTATTAACTCAGGCGAAGTGGTTAGAATCTTTACCTGTGACTGCTGTTAAAACTATCTGTTTAGATAAGGATTGGGCAGATATTCAACAGCAGAGTTTAGAAAATCCTGTGGGTCAGGCGACATCAGAGAGTTTAGCTTATGTAATTTATACCTCTGGCTCTACGGGTAAACCGAAGGGTGTATTAGTCAATCATAGTAATGTGACGCGGCTATTTGCAGCTACTCAGGATTGGTTTAACTTTGATGCTAGGGATGTTTGGACGCTGTTCCATTCCTATGCTTTTGATTTCTCAGTGTGGGAAATGTGGGGAGCGTTATTACATGGTGGGCGGTTGGTAGTTGTGCCTTTCTTTGTCAGTCGTGACCCAGAAGAGTTTTATAAGTTGCTTTGTCGGGAAGGGGTGACGGTTCTTAATCAGACTCCTTCGGCTTTTCGTCAGTTGATTTGGGTGGATGGTTCACGCGGAGGCGCGGAGGCGCGGAGAGAGGAAGATGAGAAGATGGGTTTGCGCTGGGTGATTTTTGGCGGTGAGGCGCTTGACCCTACTAGTTTATTACCTTGGTTTGAGGGACATGGTGATGCTTGTCCGCAGTTGGTGAATATGTACGGGATTACTGAAACTACTGTACACGTGACTTTCCGTCCTTTGACTATGGCGGATGCTGGGTGTAGTAGTAGTGTGATTGGTGTCCCCATTCCGGATTTACAAGTTTATATTCTGGATGAGTTTTTACAACCTGTGCCGGTGGGGGTGCGGGGTGAAATGTATGTTGGCGGTGCTGGGGTAACTAGGGGTTATCTCAATCGTCCAGAGTTGACTGCTGAAAGGTTTATTGATTCTGGGGGAGAGGTATTATATAAGACTGGGGATTTAGCGCGTTATTTGGCTGATGGTAATCTGGAATATCTCGGTCGCATTGATGACCAAGTGAAAATTCGCGGTTTTCGCATTGAGTTGGGGGAAATTGAGGCGGCGTTAAATCAACATGATATGGTTCAGGAAAATGTGGTGGTTGCGCGTCCAGATAGTTCGGGGAATCAGCGTTTAGTAGCTTATATTGTGCCTGATGCTTTGGAAGCTTCTCATGTACAGCAACTTCTGCGCCTGGAACAGCAGGGAAGATTCAATAATCAACTGCGGTATGAGTTACCTAATGGGATGACAATTGCTCATTTGAATCAAAATGAAACTGAGTTTGTTTATCAGGAGATTTTTGCTGAGGAATCTTATTTACGACATGGTATCACTCTCCAAGATGGCGATCGCATTTTTGATGTCGGGGCTAATATTGGTATGTTTTCGCTGTTTGCTGCCCAACAATGTCAAAACCCTGTAATTTACGCTTTTGAACCAATTCCCCCAGTATTTGAGGTTCTGCGTCTTAATTGTGAATTGTATGGGTTGAATGTGCAGTTATTCCAATGTGGTTTATCTGATGAGGTGAAAACAGATGAATTTACCTATTATCCCAATGTCTCTGTGATTTCTGGTCGCTTTGCAAATGAAGACCAGGAACGGGAAACAATTAAATCTTTCTTAGTCAACCAAAAGGGTAATGACACAAATGTAGCGTTATCTGAGGCAGAAATTGATGAGCTATTAACAGAACGTTTAACTCATCAACGTTTCACTTGCCAGTTAAACACCATTTCTGATGTGATTCAACAACAAGGTGTGACTCAAATTGATTTACTCAAAATTGATGCTGAGAAAAGTGAACTAGCAGTTTTAGCAGGAATCAAAGCCGAGGACTGGCCGAAAATCAAGCAAATTGTGGTAGAGATTCACGATATTGACGGACAACTAGCCTACGTCACCAACTTACTCCAACAACATGGCTTTGAGTGCGAAATTGAACAGGATGTAGTTTTACAAGATACAGCTTTATACAATATCTATGCAATCAGGCCTCGCTCTCCTCAAGCCTCTAGCACTACTCAAAAGACAACTTGGACTAGTCCCCAAGCACTAATTAATCAAGCCCGTCAACATCTAGAGGTACAATTGCCTGATTATATGATTCCCTCAGCTTTTGTTTTGCTGGATAGTTTACCCCTGACTACTAATGGTAAACTCGACCGCCGCGCTTTACCGTCCCCAGATTTAGCCCAAAATCTGAGCGCTAGTTTTGTCCCACCACAAACGGAGACAGAACAGGCGATCGCTGATATCATATCCTCTGTATTAGAAATTGCCAAAATCGGCATTCATGACAACTTTTTTGAACTAGGCGGACATTCCCTCTTAGCGACTCAAGTTGTTTCCCGTTTACGCCAAACTTTCACCATTGAGTTACCAGTCCAAGCCATTTTTAATAGTCCCACCATCGCCGGACTAGCAGAAATAGTCATAGCCAAACAACTAGAACAAATCGACGATGATGCACTGTCCCAGATTTTAGCCGAAGTTAATCAGCTATCATCTCACGAAGTTAAACAGCAATTAAACCAGGGACAGGGAACAGTTAACAGTTAACAGGGAACAGTTAACAGTTAACAGGGAACAGTTAACAGGGAACAGTTAACAGGGAACAGTATTCAAGGCGTTTTATTCAGAGGTTTCAACCCAATTATGTCTCTGGACTGATAACTGATAACTGATAACTGATAACTGATAACTGATAACTGATAACTGATAACTGATAACTGATAACTGATAACTGATAACTGATAACTGATAACTGATAACTGTTCTAATAACAAAGCCCTCAGATATCTGAGGGCCTTAATTTCAAGCTACGTCAGTTCTTAGTTGCGGAAACGTCTCTTACTCTGTCTATGCTTGGCAATTTCTTTGCGCTTGCGTTTTTCCAGGGGTGTTTCAAAGTGACGATGCTTCCTCATATCTGGAAAAATTCCGGCTTTGGAAACTTCTCGTTTAAAGCGGCGTAAAGCTGACTCAATAGCTTCATTTTCACCCACTATAATTTGGGTCATTATCTCTCCTACTAAATTGATTTAATTGATAACTCGACAGTGGTAACAAATTCAGTTAACTAGAGTATGCAAAAAGCCGAACTTTGTCTAACCTTGAAAACTCTAGTTAACATTTCAACTTTCAAAGCTTAGTAGCCACCACCATATCCACCCCGGCTACCACCGGAGGGACCTCTGTTTTCTTTGGGTTTAGCTTTGTTAACTTTCAGGGTACGACCCATCCATTCAGCACCGTCTAAAGCTTCAATAGCAGCAGCTTCTTCGGCCTCGGTTTGCATTTCCACAAAACCAAAGCCTCGCGGACGACCTGTTTCTCGGTCACTAGGTAGCTGAACTCTATTCACAGAACCATATTCTGTAAAAACTTCCTTCAAATCATCTTGTGTAACGTCGTATGAGAGGTTACCTACATAAATTGACATCGATTCTCTCCAAAATCATCACTGTCTAGAGATGTGAAGCACCCTAACTTGTCTTCGGCTGAAGCTGGAATTTCCAACTTATAGCCAGCGCAACAACGGTTTCATTCGTTCTCTCTCAAGGAGAAAAACTACCTGAACAGGGTTTCCCGCTTCATCTGCCATCACCGTATCCGGCATATCACAAGGATATTCGGGGCTAAACCCGATTTCAGCCAATCCTTCCACAAGGGTAGGTCTGACACAGCCGAGGCATTGAGTGGCAGTATTTCCCCCCGTTGCAGCAATTGCCGTTTCGCAGGCAGTGAGATTTTTGTTTCCTGCATTCACCATGACCAGATTAGTCAGTGGTTAAGTGCATTTGTTGATCTCTAACAGTTACAGGGGGCTTGACTCGTCCTTAAGGATGAACTCAACTTTATTAGTTTATTATAGGTTAGTTGATTGGGGGTTGCTTAACATCATTTCTTTGGTTGAACTTTGAGTGAAGCGCTATCTTCCCTAAATCACTTCTGATACTTTCTGTTTCCATTAGTCAAATGATGTGGATACCCAGAGATGCTGACGGTGAAAGTCCCTCAAATTTCCTCTAAATAATTGATTCAATTTTTGATATAATTTTTTATACTGGCGGTAAAGAGTATAATTATCAAAATTAATACTATCATCTACAAGTTTTTCGATGAAATCCATCCTTTAATAGAACGGTGGAGCAGTCGGCAAGGCCAAAAGAAAGCTCCACACATACTAACGGAGGCGATGGTAGTTAACATTCTCCAATTTGAGTGAGACAAATTATCTGATTCTGATGATTTCTCTTCCTTACTTTGCTCTAGCTCTTGAATTAAAAGAGATAGCTGACTGACTGTACTCACCCCTTCAATTGCTGCTCCAATTAGATAAGCTACCAGGGCAATTCCTAGCCAGTGATTCATATATTTTGTCAAGGTTACATTCCCAGAAAATAATTGACCATATATGTTATATGTGTAATTATTTTGTTTGCTCTACTAATAATAGCCTTTGTCACAGGATATTCTTCCTTCTGCTGTGTCACGGATTAAGGGAAGTTTAGATTTGATGTAAGTATTGAGGCTGCTATCTGCTTGAATATCTAGCACTTGCTGGGATTTAAACTTCTGAAGGAGTAATTGGATTAAGGCGGCATCGTCGAACTGGAGTAGAGTACTAACTTGGGTGGACTCCACTACAGACCAAATTTGTTGCATCATCTTAGCAGTAATCATGATTTTGAGCTTTCTTAAGATTTTCTTTATAATCTCATAGTTTCAGGATTTGTGCTTGGTTTCACTCTCTATGTTAATGAATCAACACAAAATAACTTTCATTAGGATGAAAAGAACTCCCTTAGAGGTCATGTACTTAAATTAACTTAATATATCTAGAATACTGACATAAAGTTTCACTTCAATTTAGCTCATGAGCTTTGTCAATAGATTACGCTGATTCAGCGATCGCATATTACAGGATTGTGTATGTGAATTTTAGCGTAAGTCCTGATACTATATACCTATCTATTTACACTAAACTGAAGCATTATATATCTGCACCACAACCTTATTAACCAAAGAATAACCTATTAGCTAAATTTTTCGAGTATTCTAGTCAAAACTATTGTTAATAAAAAAATATGACAGCAGTTCTAAAATCCGGTGAAATTTGGCAACAAACAGTTGCTAATCTTCATAATTGTGACTCAGCAGAAATTTTGCAACTGCTGGAAAAATACCAAATGCTTCCACAGCTAATCAAAGAAGTAGTTATTGACGAAGCGATCGCTGAAATTTCATGTACACCAGAAGAAAAGAAAATAGCCTGTGAAAATTTAGCTCAACATTATCAAATCACCTCTGACGATATCCGTCAACGCTGGCTAGAAAAGAATAATCTTACCACAGAACAATTAGATGCGATCGCCATCCGCCAATTTAAAATCGAAAAATTCAAGCACTTGACTTGGGGAAACGATTTAGAATCCTACTTTTCCCAGCGCAAACCCCAACTAGATCGAGTAATTTATTCTTTAATCAGAACTAATGACATGGGGATTGCTCAAGAAATTTATTTTCGCCTCCAAGCCGGAGAACAAACCTTTGGTGAATTAGCACAAGAATATTCCCAAGGACCAGAAGCACAGACAAATGGTTTAGTTGGTCCGGTAGAATTGCAAACTCTGCATCCAGTTTTAGCCAAGATATTAACTAGTAGCCAACCACAGCAACTCCTACCACCAACTCCAATAGAAAACTTGATAGTCATCATCCGCCTAGAAAAATTACTGCTCACACAGTTAGATAATTCACTACGCCAACGCCTACTAAACGAACGTTTTCATACTTGGCTACAAGCACAGATGACAACACAAAATACAGATAATAGCAACCTCAAAATCTCAAACTAACTTTTAGGTTGTAATTATAAATACACATCTATATATACTAATCAAGAAATGGCTAATATTGCAAGTTACTTTCCAGAATTTCTTTCCAAAATAGAAGGCTTTCAACATCTACCTGCTGAAGAAATAACTCATCTTTCCCAACAATTACAACCTTTGCGCTACCGCATAGGAAACAAAATAATCGGGAAAGAAAAACTCAACGAACAAATTAGCATTCTTTACCAAGGAAAAGTCCGGTTATTGGGATATCATCCCCAAACCCAAACACCTACAACCTTAAAATTATTGGAACCAGGCGCAATCATCGGTGAGATTAGTATATTACGGGAAGTGGCCTGTGAAACAGCGATCGCATCCACAGAAGTCATCTGTCTCAGCTTAAATAAAACCGAATATTTGCGCCTCCTGACTTCCTACCCACACTTTAGCAACACACGCGTAAACCGCAGTCATTTAATCGAAGTATTTGACGTTCTCAGTTCACAAGTAGAAAAGCAAGCCAACGCAGTACTGAACTTCACCGAACTAGCCGAACAAGCCTTATCCAGAGCCAAAATACATTATCTTAATCCAGACATCACCTCAGCCATTCAACTAGATAGAGAACATATCTGGTTCGTCAGTAGCAGTAGTTCATTCACCCAATTTCCTCCTGGTTCCCGCTTAGAATTAACTGACACACTAGAAATCACAGGAACAAAACGCCCTCGTTTGATAGGTTTATCTCCCACAGACTTATCATTTTTAGATAGTCATCAAATAGAGACTCCGGTAAAACTTACCCAAGCAACTATCACAGATGACCTAGATATTCCCTACGCCTCTGACCAAGAAATTCCCCAGCCCCAACCATCTCCAGAAGAAACCCCACGAAAACCTCAAAAATACCCATTTATTAAAGCTAAAGGCGAATTAAATACCACCATCGCCTGTTTTCAAATGCTCTCGAAACACCTAGAAATGCCCTTTCGCCGGGAGGTGATTCGTCGCTTCTTAACTGAGCAAATCCAACGTCAAGGAAACATATCCTTTCCAGCTTGTGCTTACGTCGCCGAATTCATCGGACTCAAATCTCAGTTAGTAGACCTACCCGTAGCAGCAATTACCCGCATTCCCACACCAGCACTAATTTATTATGGTGATAGCTATGCTGTTTTATATGAAACCAACCCGAACACCATAGTTATAGGTGTACCATCCCAAGGAATTGTCCGTTGCAAACCTGCGGAATTTGTCGCCAAATTAGATGTTGACGAAAGCAACTTACCTCCCCAGGTAAAAGTTTTATTACTGACTGCTACCAAAGAAACACCCCAAGAACGCTTTGGTATTCAATGGTTTATTCCTTATCTCTCCAAATATCGCCGAGTTCTCATAGAAGTTTTTATTGCTTCCTTCTTTGTCCAATTAGCCCAGCTAGCTAACCCCCTCGTCATTCAACTAATCATTGATAAAGTCATAGTTCAAAATAGCATTAATACCCTCAATATTTTAGGAGTATTGCTGTTAGTAGTCGGCATATTTGAAGCCTTACTCACCACATTAAGAACCTACTTATTTGTCGATACCACCAACCGTATTGATATGAGTTTGGGTTCAAAAATTATCGACCACCTACTACGTTTACCACAGCGCTATTTTGATAAACGACCTGTCGGTGAACTTTCCACTCGCATCAACGAATTAGAGAATATTCGCCAGTTTCTCACAGGTACAGCCTTAACCGTCGTTTTAGATGCCCTATTTTCGATAATTTATATTATCGTCATGCTGTTTTATAGCTGGCAATTAACCTTAGTCGGTTTAAGCACAATTCCCATATTTATTATCATCACATTAATTGCTTCCCCCACAATTAGCAAACAGTTACGCAGTAAAGCCGAACGCAACGCCCACACGCAATCATATTTAGTTGAAGTCATGTCGGGGATGCAGACAGTAAAAGCCCAAAACATTGAACTACAATCGCGGTTTTCCTGGCAAAAGCGTTATGCTCAATATGTAGCGGCTGGTTTTAAAACTGTTATTACTTCCACCCTCGCCAACTCCACCAGTAGTTTTCTGAATAAACTCAGTGCATTACTAATTTTGTGGTTAGGCGCTTATCTAGTCCTGCAACAAGAATTAACTCTGGGTGAATTAATCGCCTTTCGGATTATCTCAGGTTACGTCACCAGCCCCATATTACGATTAGCTCAACTCTGGCAAACTTTCCAAGAAACAGCTTTATCTCTAGAACGTTTAAGCGATATTGTTGATACACCAGAAGAAGGCGAAGAAGACCGAGGAAATATTCCCTTACCCGCCATCTCTGGGGATGTCAAATTTGAAAATGTTTCCTTCCGATTTGCGACCAGTGGCCCCTTACAACTTTCTAACGTTAACCTCGATATTCCATCAGGAAAATTTATTGGGATTGTCGGTCAAAGTGGTTCCGGTAAAAGCACATTAATGAAACTACTGCTGAGATTATACGAACTAGAGTCCGGCAGAATTTTAGTTGATAATTATGATATTGCCAAAGTCGAACTTTATTCCCTGCGGCGACAGCTGGGTGTAGTTCCCCAAGAAACACTCTTATTTGATGGAACTGTTCAGGACAATATCGCTTTAACCAATCCCGATTCCACCACAGACGAAATTATTGCAGCAGCGCGCATTGCTGTGGCGCACGATTTTATTATGTCCTTACCCAACGGTTACAATACACGGGTAGGAGAACGGGGTGCGGGACTTTCCGGAGGACAAAGACAAAGAATTGCGATCGCCCGTTCTATATTACAACGACCAAAGTTATTAGTTTTAGACGAAGCCACCAGCGCCCTAGACTACCCCACAGAAAGACAAGTGTGTTTAAACTTAGCTCAAGCCTTTAAAGGGAACACAGTTTTCTTTATCACCCACCGTCTGAACACCGTTAGCCATGCAGATATGATAGTCGTTATGGATAATGGCAGAGTTATCGAACAAGGAAACCACCGAGAATTAATGGCTGCTAAAGGTCATTATTCCTATCTTTATCAGCAACAAGAAGTTAACTTATAAACCTAGCACTAATTTTCTCCCCAATAGTTCCTACCCAAATCTAAAATCCTATGACTCTACTTAATGGAAATAGCAACGGTAAGCAAAAAAATAATATCCAACCAGATTCCCAGATAGACACATCTTTAGCTAAAGCTTCTCACCAGTCTTTTGGTAACGCCGACTATACTAATTTTGAACAATCAGTAGTATTACGCCAATCCCCAATTTGGTCCCGTGCAATTATGATGACCTTAGTTGGGTTAGCCTGTTTTGGAATTACTTGGGCTTATTTCGCTAAAATTGAGCAAGTAGTCCCCGCTACAGGTCAACTCAAGCCAGAAGGGACAGTCAAAGAAGTTCAAGCTCCCGTCAGTGGAGTCGTAAAATCTGTTCATATTAAAGATGGCGAAAAAGTTCAGCCAGGAGATTTATTACTTACCTTTGAAACTGTAGCTACAGTTGCCGAATTAGATGCATTAAAACAGATTCGCACCGCGTTAATGGCAGAAAACCAAATTTATCGGCGGTTAATGGAAAATAGTTATACCACAGCATCTGAAGTAGAATTTTCCAGTGGTAAATTACCCATAAATGCCGAATTTCTGTTAAAAAGTAGGACAGCATTAGTTAAAGAAAATGAATTATTACGTGCTGAACTGAGTAACCTAAATACAGTTACAGGTTTAGGAATTGACGAACAAAAACGGTTACAATTTGCTCAAAGAGAATTAGATTCTCGCTCTAGCGCCGCACAATTAGAAGTAGATAAAACTAAAAAAGAACTTGCTCAAGTAAAAGTGAGAAAGAAAAATACTCAATCTAGTTTAGCCATTCAACAGGGTATCTTAGATAAAATTCAAATCCTCGCCGAAGAAGGTGGTATTTCTCAGCTTCAGTATCTCAATCAGCAACAACAAGTCCAAACCCTCGCAGCCGAAATAGCCGAACTAGATGAGGAACAGCAACGTTTACAGTTCGGAATTGAGCAAAGACAGCAAGAACAAAAAAATACCGTGGCGGCTTCTGGAAAAAATGTCTTAGAAAAAATAGCTGATAATAAAAAACGGATTGCAGAAATTGATAGCCAATTTATGAAAATTGTGCTAAGTAATGAACAAACTTTGGCAGATTTAAATAGTAAGATTTCCCAATCTCAATTAAACTTTGAATATCAAGAACTCCGCGCTCCTGTAGCAGGAACTATTTTCGACCTCCAAGCAAAAAACCCTGGTTTTGTCGCCAATGCTAGTCAAATCGTTTTACAAATTGTCCCTAATGATAAATTCACTGCTGAGGTTTTCATTACCAATAAAGATATTGGTTTTGTGCGGCCAGGGATGAAGACTGATGTGAGAATTGATTCTTTTCCTTTTAGCAAGTTTGGTGACATTAAAGGACAAGTGGTTAGTATCGGCTCAGATGCATTACCACCAGATGAAACATATCAATTTTATAGATTTCCGGCAACCATTAGTTTGGATAAACAATATTTAGATATTAACGGTAGAAATATCTCGTTACAGTCAGGAATGTCAATTGTCGCTAATATTAAAGTGCGGGAAGAACGCACAGTTATGAGTCTATTTACTGAAATGTTTACTAAACAAGTTGAGAGTTTGAAAGAAGTCCGTTAATTAAAAGATGTTTGTACCCAGGGGGCTATAGTAAAATCAAATATACCTTCTTACTTAGTCCCCTGTAACTGATTCTCTAGATTTACACGTAAGCACAAGTCTTTTATCGACCAAACCCACAACTTATTTGTAAATCCTGCAAAATCTTCTGGTCTGTGAGTAACAATTGCATCTAGCTCACAGAACCTAGCACAGGATAACTCGACAGCAGATTCAAAATCTCTCAAGGGTAATGAGCGTGCTTTGTGGATAATCTGCTGGTCAACTTGGCAAACCGCAATTTTCCCTTTTAACCAAAATAAGACTATTTCGGCAATTTTAGTATTTTTTAAGCATCTGGCATAGGTGTAAATTTTTTGCCAGCCAACATCCGTGATGTACATTTCAATTAATGGATGTGCTGTGTCTAATAATTCTCTAATATCGTCTGTAAATTCTTGGCGATTAATCAAAGCCTCTAATATTAAATCAGCATCCCATAAAATTCTAATCACTGAAAATTCCCTTTAGAGTGTGATAGAGATAGCATCAGAAACCATCTGAAAAGCATTTAATTGACATCATTTATCCTGATATTTCGCTGACTTAATGTTTTGCAATTCCACCAGTAATACGAGAACTAAAAACACAATATAATAGGATCAATACCTGAGACAAATTAAAAAAAGCCTTAATTCGTAGGTTGGGTTGGGTTAAGCGAGAGCGCAACCTACAAAAAATAGCTAAGGTATTGAGGATAGAAGTGCTTTAGCTATCTTAATTAAAGATGAACATAATTAAATACAACCTCAACTAGTAAGATTTCCGATAGGATTTCATTCTTGAAAATCGAGACTTGAGAAAAATCAATACAGCTTTTAACATCACCCAGATTGATATATATGTGGAAATCAAAATGACGAAAAATTATCTGTCATGTTTCCGCAATACAGCAAATGACTGAAATTCTGCGGCTTAATTTGTAGCGTTCAGCCCGAATATCTGCCATTTATGAGATTAATTTCATTAAAAAAAGGTTGCTCCCAAGAAACACATGAGGATTATTTTCCTCAAAAATTTGCTATATCAGGATAACAAAATGTGTTTCTTAGAAGAGGTTTATAGCAATTGTCTATGAGATTTTGCCAAATTTATCTAGAGACTTGATATATACAGGACTTACGCAACAATTGCCAAAAATCTTGATTTATCCAACCGCCAAGCCGCCAAGAACGCCAAGAAAACGTAGATTATGCGTAAGTCCTAATATAAAGTTTCAACAGCAAATAAGAAAAGGCATCTCCATTAAGAAACGATATCAGTCCCTAAAAATTTAAACTCGGCCACTCTGGTTGACGATAATAGTGTGTCATATCGTCAAATTTCCGTAGTTCCACACGGTCGATTAAAAATTTGGGAGAATCCGACAGCCATTGCTGATTTAATTCAGACAGCACATTTGTGAGATTTATACGGTCTAAATCTGCGGAAATATTGCCAAAATAGCCTAATGTCACATGGGCTGTAAACAGGTGATAATGCTGTTCAATACCTAAGGCCATTAACTGAGGATTTTGATAAATTTGACGGCGAAATTGGATAATTTGGTCATAGCTACTTTGATCCTGGGGGACTAAACAAATACCTATAGCTCTAGGCATGACTATTAATCCCAGCATTTGCCATTTAATCGGATTGGTTTCATTTGTCATGGATTGTTGATACTTCTGAAATATTTCAGCACAACAAGAATTTAACTGCTCTCCAAATTCAGGGTTTTTTTCAGACGCATGAACATAAGCACTGTCCCAAATCAAGTCAGCTAAAGTCAGATGAAAGCTAGCTGGGGGTAGAGGGACGATCAAATCGGTGTTGATCGGTAACTGTAAAATTTGCTGCTGGTAAGATTGTAATTTGCTATAGAAACTAGCGTTTTTTGCATCTTCTGCCGCAGGTGGGGTAATGAGTGAATAACCTGGAAAAGGTGCGGCTTGTCTGGAGCCAGAATGCAAATGAAACTTAGCAGATTCCTGAATATGCTGAATTTGGGATCTGTAAGCTTCTGGTAGGGTCATTCTTGCTACCCGATTCAAGTAAGTTTGATAGTTGTCGTCCAATATTTTTAGCCTCGCGCTCTCACTTGATAGATTGTAGGGAAATTTACTCACATTAGCAGAGTGATTCAAAAAGTGTAAGCTCCTGGCGTTGAATTGATCGCCAAAAGCGGCGGGAAGCCGATTCCTTCTAGGTATGAGAGGGATAGCCGATCTGCCACATTGACGCGCTACGGAGAGCTAGGAAGGATTAATTTGGGACTCTACTGAATATCTTCTGTGAGGTGGCGGCAAATTGTCCTAGAGAGGTTCTGTAGAGATGAGGACTGGGAACACATTTTTCTCGTACTCCCTATACTTATGCTTCTTTGCTCCGTTATGTTTGGGATTCACCACTGGATAAAACAGCATATTCTTGTGTGTTTTTTTCTGAACTATTGGTTAACACGTATTTGTGATCTGGTAATAGTTAGTTTTTGGTTTTGAAACCTTGCTGTTCTCATGATTAATCATTGAGGATAAAATATCTGATTTTTTGCTGAAAAGTATTACTTCATACATAAAAACTATTCCGATTTGCTTAATATTTAATGAGTAGGGCAAAAAATTAAAGATGTCTTTAAAAAAGGCTGATTAGATTTTCGGGAAAACTTGATATTTTAAAACAAAGATACAAAAATATAATCTCTGATTTCAAATTTATGGATTCTTTATCTATTAACTCGTTACTGGAAGACTTGAAAAACCCGGATGTGAAAGTGAGAGAGCAAGCCACTAAGAAACTCTGGCGGATCTGGTTTCAGCAGAAGGGAATTTATGGGTTAGAAAGAATTGAGCAGAGTCAAAAATTACTGGATGCGGGGGAAATGGCTCAAGCTGAAGTAATATTGACGGAACTGATCGAACAGCAACCAGATTTTGCTGAGGCTTGGAATCGCCGGGCTTTTTTGTATTACAGTATGGGTGAGTATCAATTATCTCTAGGAGACTGCGAGAGGGTGATTCAGATTAACCCAGTACATTTTGGCGCTCTACATGGGATGGGCTTGTGTTACGCTGCCTTGAGAGAGTACCGTCAAGCTATTAAAGCATTTAAACGGGCTTTAGAAATACAACCCTATTCGTTGGTGAATCAAAAATTAATTTTAGAATGTACACTCAAGCTCAAGTAAGTAATATTAATTTGATATGAAGATGCAGACAAAGAACTCCACCCTAACCCTCCCCGCTAGCAGGTAGGGAACTGGAGAGGTAGAAATATAGCCGTAGCCTCATAAATAATTGCTATAAGTTGTTTCTTGTATAGTTAGTATTTATTTTATTGATTGGAAGTGCGTTAAATGCCTGAGTAGGGTGTGAGGGCTAAAGTTTTTGTCAGATCACTCAGGAGAACGCGATCGCACAGATTAAGCAGTTCTACCTCGGTCTGGCTGTGTCGCATTCGCCGCAGGAAATCACCGTCAGTATCAACACTGAGGGCAATGTAGTTGAGAAACCTTTTGAGGTAGCCAATACGCGCTCTTTCTGGCATGGTTGCGGCGGCTGGGGTTTGGCATAAACGGTCAATATAGTTGCGTACCTCTACTAAAGGAACGGGGGTAATCGGCTCGCAGCGCAAAGCCTGACGAATTTGATTAAACAGCCAAGGATTCCCAATAGCCCACCTTCCCACCATTACACCCGCCGCGCCGGTTTGAGAAAGCACTTCTAGGGCTGTTGTTGCTGAGTGGATATTGCCATTAGCCAGCACTGGACAATCGACCCGTCTCACAGCTTCAGCAATCAAATCATATTTCACTGCGCCGTGGTACATATCTTTGACTGTGCGACCATGAACACTGAGTAAATCAATACTGTGGCGATTAATTAAATCTAGAATTTCGTAAAAGGTATCCGTATTTTCAAAGCCTAAGCGCATCTTGACCGTCAAAGGGCGATCGCTCACAGCCTGTCTTAATTCTCCCAAAATCCGATCCACTTTTTCCGGTGAAAGCAGCAAGCCACCCCCAACATTTTTGCGATAAATTCTCGGTGCGGGACAGCCCATATTCAAGTCAACTCCAGCGATATTATAGCCGCAGAGTTCCTGTGCTGTTCTGACTAAATCTGGAATACTTTCGCCAATCATTTGGGCAAAAACGGGGCGACCCGTGTCATTTTCCGTGATTGCTGCCAGAATGCTACGATTGAGCCGTGAGGTATCATTAACCCGGAAATACTCAGTGAAAAAGTAGTCAGGACTGCCATAGTGGGCGATAACCTTCATAAACCAGAGATTTGTCACATCCTGCATGGGTGCAAGGGCGATGAGGGGTAAGTCCTTCTGGAGAGATGCGGGCAGTGATACCAGGGGCATAAATATTCCAGCGATCGACAAAGCATCACTCTATCAAAAAATGGTTACTAATCAGCGCCATTCATTCCCCGCATTCAACCAACTTTTAAAGAGTTTTCAAGCCCTGAATCTTCATCGCCACCGCTTCAGGAACCGGAATCACCGATAAACGATTTCCTCGCCTCACCACCATTAGTTCTTCGGGGTCAAACTTTTCTCGGAGGGTTGACAGACTAATAGGGTGATCAAAAGTTTCCACAAATTCCACTACAACTGTTTGCCAACGGGGTGATTCCGGACTAGATTTCGGGTCATAGTATTTACTATTTGGCTCAAACTGGGTGGGGTCAGCAATATCATTTTTCACTATCCGCATTAACCCCACAATGCCCGGAGGATTGGTGTTGGAGTGATAGAAAAAAGCTAAATCTCCAGGGAGCATTTGACGCAAATAATTGCGAGCTTGATAATTGCGAACACCATCCCAAATAGTCTCACTCTGCCGTTGAAGGTCAGCGATACTATAAACTAATGGTTCCGACTTCATCAGCCAATAATTCATTCTAATTCTTTACTTAACTTCTAGAGTTTTATGTTTTGATTCTTTTATTCATTATCCTCGAAAATTGACAGTACATCTTTATTCTCTTATGTTTGCAACGGTATTGATAATGTTCTAATAACTTTTACTTTTTGTTCCCTTAACCAAACTGGGTAAACCTAGTAGATAAGATACTAATTAATTATTTTGATCTGATTTCTTAAATAGGGAAAATCTAACTTATGGCACTTACAGCCGGAAATATCGCATTTGTTGGGTTTAATGCGGACGGTAATGACAATATTGCTTTTGTGGCATTAGTTGACATTAACCCTAACGAAGTAATTATTTTTGAGGATAACGAGTGGAATGGTACTACTTGGAATGATACAAATGAAGGTGCATTTAGCTGGACATCTGACAGTTTAATTGCCGCAGGAACTATTATTCGTATTGATAATATTGGTTCTGGAGAGATTGTCGCCAGCACAGGAACAATTATTCAACCTGTAGCAGAACGAGGTAATAATAGAGGACTCAGCGCCAGTGGGGAAGTGCTTTATGCTTATCAGGGAGATGCAAGTTCACCCATATTTATTACTGCGATCGCAGGGGGTGGTTTTAGTGAAAGCAATGGAACACTCACCAATACAGGCTTAACGGCTGGGGTAAATGCTCTAGATTTATCATCACTAGCTGCTGGTGGGGCGGATGTAGCTGCTTTTAACAGTGATAGAACAGGTGCAGCTAATTTTGCTGACTATTTACCAATTATTAATAATCCTAGCAATTGGATTGCTCAAGATGGTTCTGGCGATCAGAGTATTGATACCATTGCCCCAGATGTACCTTTTAGTGACACAGCCTTTACATTAGCAACTATAGCGACGACTGCATCCATAAAAATCACCGAATATCTTTACTCCGGGGGTGATGGTGAATTTGTCGAGTTGACAAACATCAGTGATACTGCTGTGGATTTGACAGGTTGGAGTTACTCAGATAGCGATCGCATTCCTGGTACATTTTCCCTCAGTGACTTTGGTACAGTACAACCAGGGGAATCAGTTATTTTCACCGAAACTGCTGATGTGGCTGCATTCCGCACAGCTTGGGGTCTGGATTCCACAGTTAAAGTAATTGGCAATTCTGCGCCAGGACTAGGACGCGGTGATGAAATCAATATCTACGACAATAATAATCAACTTGTAGATCGCCTCACCTATGATGATCGCATTGCTGGGGTGCGGACTCAAAATGCCAGTGGTTGGACACAAGTCGAAAATCTAGGCATTAATGATTCTACAAAATGGCAATTGTCCGCCATTGCCGATCTTCAAAGTTCCGTTATTTCCACTGCTAATGATATTGGTAATCCTGGAAGCTATGCAACTGAAATTGTCCCAACTATTATCCTCACTCAAACTGAGGGTAGTATATCTGTAAGAGAAACCGGTGAAACTGATACTTATACCCTGGGACTAACTACCGTTCCCACCGCCGCCGTCAATATCAATATTAGCGTCTCTGATGGACAGACTCTCCTGAGTACAGATGGGGTTAACTTCTCTGCTAATCTGTCCCTAAACCTGAGTGATACTACACCCCAGACAATTACCGTTCAAGCTGTAGATGATGGTATTTTTGAAACTAAACCTCATAGTGGTGCGATCGCTCATAGCATTTCCAGCACTGATCCTATTTACAACAGTCTGACAATTCCTAACCTCACAGTTAGCATCACCGATAACGACACCGCACCAAATCCACCCGCAATTAGAATTACAGAATATCAAGACGGTGGCAATGGTAGCGAATTTTTTGAAATTACCAACATTGGTGATACTGAAGTTGATCTGACAGGTTGGAGTTATGACGATGAATCTCGCATCCCTGGTACAGTTTCCCTGAGTGCTTTTGGCATAGTTGGTGCTGGTGAGTCAGTAATTGTCACAGAAAATAACGCTGACAGTTTCCGCACAGATTGGGGTTTGTCCTCATCAGTAAAAATAATTGGAGAACTCACGGTTAACTTAGGTCGTGAAGATGAAATCAATATCTTTGATAGCAGCAATCAACTCATTGATAGCTTCTCCTATGGAGATACCACCAAATTTCCAGGGACATCAAGAGCAAATGGTGTCAGTGCTTGGACAGCATCCGCTAATCTCGGTAACAATGATGCGACTCAATGGACACTTTCAACTCTGGGAGATGGTTTAAATTCCTTTAATTCTCTCAGTGGGGGACTTGGTAATCCTGGTAGTTATAGCAGTGCAGCCGTTCTTAGTCCTGCGGTTTTAGTCAGTCAGTCTGATAATAATACAGTGGTAACAGAAGGTGGTGTAACTGACACCTATACCATTGTTTTGAGAAGTCAACCGACAGCAGATGTAGAAATTGCCATTAATCCAGATGATCAATTGACTGTCAGTAGCGATACTTTGACTTTCACCTCTGCAAATTGGAATATTCCCCAAAGTGTAACTGTAAACGCCGTTGATGATGCCTTATCAGAAGGAGATCATACAGGATCAATTTCCCATTCTGCCACCAGTGCAGATGCTGGTTATAACGGAATTACAGTTCCCACAATTGCCACAGTTAATATTACTGACAATGATGGATCAGTAGGTGCAGTTCCCACAATTACAGAAAACACCACTTCACCTTTAATTAATCTCCCTGCTACAGGTTCAGGATTTTTAAGTGGTGCGATTGATGATCCCACAGATCCGGCTAGGATATTGGGTGTTGATTTAGTAATTACTGATGCTGATACACCTGTGGAAAATCTCACAGTTACAGTTACTAGCAACAATCAATCAGTTGTCCCCAATGCTAATTTAAACCTGACAGGCAGTGGTGGTACACGCAACTTGAAAATTCATCCCACTGGAGTTGGATTTGCAGATATCACCATATCAGTCAGCGATGGTGACAATGTTGTGGAATACATGATCAATTATGGGGCTTCTGCTGCTTCCGTTGTTCCTGATACCACCCGCTTCCACTATGGTACAAGTGACGCTTCCACAGCGATCGCCATTGATGCTGATTATATGTTGGTAGCTGATGATGAAGACCAAATTATTCGTCTTTACGATCGCAATCAGTCAGGATCACCAATTACCAGTTTTGATTTCTCCACTTTCCCTGGTTTAGATGGGGAAGTAGACCTGGAAGGTTCAGTACAAATTGGCAATACAATTTACTGGATTGGTTCTCACGGTAACAACTCTAGCAACAATGACGCTCCTAATCGAGAACGGATTTTTGCGACTACAGTTTCTGGAACAGGTATCAATACAACCCTGGACTTTGCCGGATCTTACAGATTTCTCGAAGATGATTTAATTGCTTGGGATAACAATAATGGTCATGGACTCGGTGCTGGTTTCCTTGGTTTAGCAGCCAGTGCAGCTTCTGGTGTTTCTGTTAGTACCGCTAATGGCTTTAATATTGAAGGTTTAACCTCTAGTCCCGATGGTAACAGTCTGTATGTTGCTTTCAGGACACCACTAGAACCTACCAGTAACCGTACTCAAGCCTTAATTATACCCGTTACTAATTTCTCCTCAATTCTCGATAATACAGGCGGTACAACAGGTTCAGCTACCTTTGGCGCACCTATCCAGTTAGATTTAGGCGATCGCGGTATTCGCAGTATCGAACGCAATAATACAGGGGAATATGTGATTATCGCCGGTTCAGTGGGAGCAGCAACTGATACCGCACCCAATGATTTCCGTCTTTATACCTGGACTGGTAATGCTGGAGATGCACCAGTATTGAGAACAGCAGATTTAACTGCTTTAAACACCAATGGTAGTTTTGAGGGCATTGTTACCGTTCCAGATAACCTCACAGGTAATACCAAGATTCAATTATTAGTAGATAATGGTGACACCTTCTGGTACAACAACAGCACAGCATCTAAAGACTTAGATCAAGACAATTTCCAGAAGTTTCGGACTGAAGAAATTACCCTTGATGCCATCAAAATTCATACCATTCAAGGAGCAGGTCACACATCACCGTTAATTGGGCAAATTGTTACAGATGTCCCCGGTATTGTTACTGCTGTTGACTCCAATGGTTTTTATCTCCAAGATCCCAACCCTGATGACAATATCGCCACCTCTGAAGCTATTTTTGTCTTTACCGGTAGCGCTCCTACAGTCAGCGTTGGCGACTCTATCATTATTACAGGTACAGTCAGTGAATTTACCCCCGGTGGAGCTAGTACAGGCAACCTTTCCACTACCCAAATAGGTGGCAATCCCACAATAACTATCCTCTCCAGTGGTAATGCTTTACCTAGTGCTGTGATTATTGGTGCGGGCGGTCGAGTGCCTCCATCCCAGGTCATTGACGACGACGGACTCACATCCTTTGACCCTACCACTGATGGTATTGATTTTTACGAATCTCTTGAAGGAATGCGAGTCACAGCTACAGATTTAATTGCGGTGAGTGCTACCAACAGGTTTGGAGAAATTTATACCGTTGCTGATAATGGTGCGGGTGCAACTGGTTTAAGTGAACGTGGCACAATTAACATTGCACCGGATGACTTTAACCCCGAACGTATCCAGATTGACGCAGATAATGGTGTGTTTGATTTTGCCTTCCCTAATGTGAATGTCGGCGATAGGTTGGGTGATGTCACTGGTGTAGTCGGTTATAACTTTGGCAACTTTGAGGTAATTCCCACGGAAGATTTTGTCAGTAATATTCAGTCTGCTAATTTGCAACCTGAAGTTACTACATTGAATCAGGATAGTGATACTTTAGCGATCGCAACTTACAATGTTCTTAACCTTGATCCTAATGATGGTGATGGTGATCAAGATGTTGCTGATGGTCGTTTTAATGCGATCGCAAATCAAATCGTCAATAATCTCAAAAGTCCTGATATCATCGGTTTACAGGAGATTCAAGACAATAGTGGCAGTACAAATGATGGTGTCACTAGCGCCAGTGTAACTCTACAAACTCTAATTGATGCGATAACCGCCGCAGGTGGCCCCACTTACCAATTCATTGATAATACTTTCATTAGCAATAACAACAGTGGTGGACAGCCCGGCGCAAATATCCGTAACGCTTTCTTATACAATGACAGTCGTGTGGATTTGGTAGCAGATTCTGTTCAAACTGTTCCCTCTTCTTCCTTTGCTGCTTTCACCGATACTCGCTTACCACTAATAGCCAACTTCGCTTTCAATGGTGAAGAGATCACAGTAATTAACAATCACTTCTCATCTAAAGGTGGTAGCAGTCCATTATTTGGTCAAAATCAACCTTCCGTTGGCGGTGAATCTGTTGGTAATGGCCAGGAAGACATTACAATTAATGGTTCGTTAGATCAACGTCGCGCCCAAGCTCAAGCAGTAAATGATTTTGTAGATGGAATTTTGGCAACTAATCCTAATTCTAAAGTTGTTGTCGTTGGTGACTTGAACGAATTTGAGTTTATTTCCCCCTTAAGTATTTTGGCAGGTGGTAGTAATCCTGTGCTTACCAACCTCACCAATACCTTGCCAGAAAATGAGCGCTATACCTTCAACTTTGATGGTAATTCCCAATCCTTAGATCATATTTTAGTCAGCAATAATTTGAGTGCAAATACCCAAGTTGACATCGTTCATGTTAATAGCGAGTTTGTAGATAATGCTCAACGCGCAAGTGACCACGACCCAATTTTAGTAACCCTGACAATAACTGAGAATACCAATATCCCTAAATTATCTGCTGTTGGTACACCGGATAATGATGATATCTTCCCGGTTCAAGGTAGCACCTTTGATGGAATACAAAATATTCTCTTTACTGGAGCAAGCAATGATACCGTAGACCTCCAACTTGGCAGATTAGTTAACACAGGAAATAACCGGATTAATCTCGGTAGTGGTGAGGATATTATCTACGTCAGTCGCAATGATAGAGCTTTTGGTAGCAGTGGTGATGATGAATTTGATGCTAATGATGCTCAAGGTGGAAATCGGATGTCCGGTGGTGCTGGTGATGACGTTTTCTATCTAGGTAGCAATGACCGAGCTTTAGGTGGTGAAGGTAATGATAGTTTCTTTGTGCAAGCAGGTGGTGGTAACTTGCTTTCTGGTGGTGCTGGTAATGATAAATTCTGGATTGTTAATGCGGAATTACCACAAGCTGCTAATACCATTGTTGACTTCCAAATTGGTGCTGATGTGATTGGTATTAACGGCGCTGTTAGCTTAGGTATTACTACCTCAACACTCCAGTTAAATCAAGTAGGTGCTGATACTCAGATTAACTTTAATAATCAAACTCTTGCTGTTCTTAATAACATTCAAGCTTATAGATTGGATGTGACTAACTCTAACCAGTTCCTATTAGTGTAATTAGAGTTTGCTCTATTTCTTAATAGGACTTACGCATAATCTACATTTTCTTGGCGTTCTTGGCGGTTGGATAAATCAAGATTTTTGGCAATTATTGCGTAAGTCCTGTTTTCTTTTTGTCCAAAGTCCAGTAATTTCAAAAAGCATTGTATTGCAAATAAAAATACAGCCCATTTTCTTGCCATGTCCCTCCATTATTTGAGTCAACAGATACTAAAGGAATACCCCAATCTAGACGAGCTGTGAAGCGATCGCCCTGCAACCATTGCAAACCTAAACCAATAGCAGCTAAAGTATTATGCTGAGGATTTTCTCTACCCGAATTATTCCAACCCACACCCAAATCTGCAAAGGGAATAACCTGCAACATTCCACCTATGTTAGCTGCTCGTACAATTGGTATTTGGACTTCAGCTGAAGCTAAAGCGCCATTATCCGTGAACAAGAAATTTTGACGATAACCACGCACACTTCCCGAACCCCCCAAACCCCACTGTTCCAAAGGCAAAAGCGGTCTAGAGGCAAGTTGCGTATTTGCACGGAGTAGTAATAATGTTTCCGGGGCTAAGAGACGTACCCATTGGGCTTGACCCTGCCAACTGAAAAAGCGACTATCAGGAGGGTCAGTATTAATTGTGGCATTGAATGCCCCCACACCCAAATTAAATTGGGACCTGAGAGCAATTACCTCTTGGCTATTGCGAGTTGTCCATTCTTGGAAAAAACGTAATGCTGATATACCTGTGCGTCCGGCTTCATCTGCTCCCACAGCCGGGAATGGTTCGCGTTTTTCTTGCAGATAAGAGGCTTCACTTTCAATGCGAGCTGCTGTTACACCAAGGGCAAATTCCTGGGTGGGAGTTTGGACTAATGGCTGGCGAAATGTCAATTCGTAGTAGCGAGAAGAGGATTCGATTTCTAGAATGTTGAAAGGACGTTCAATCACATTCCCAGAAGCAGTACCAAAGTTAAAACTGAGAGTTCCGTTGTGAGGATTGAGAGGTAGTAAGTAACTGGCATCTAAAGCGTTGCTACCATCGGTGTTAGTATAAGTGACATTTAAACCATCTCCAATTCCCAGCAAATTACCTTCGTTAAATTGTAACCTGCGCCGGAAACTACCTACGGCTGGCGATCGCCCATTATCTAAAATCACTTTGGCGCTAAAAGATTTTTCCTCCTCAATTTTCACCTCTAGCAGACTACTATTGGGGCGTAAACCAGTGGACAATTTCGCCGAGATATTAGCAATTAAAGGATTTCGTTGTAAAAGTTGCAATCCCTCCAGTAAACGTTTCTGATTCAGAGGCACAGTACTGGCGATCGCCAAACGGCTACGGATATAATTAGGATTCAGTCGTCGAGTACCAGTAATTTGGATCTCCTCCAACTCACCTTCCACCACCTGAATTTTCACCACACCAGACTGAATCTCTTGCAATGGGATATAAGCACCAGAAGTAATGTAGCCTTGATTTACATATAGTGCCGTAATTTCAGAACGAGCCTGAAAAAGTTCCCTCATCGTAATCGGCCGTTTAGTAAACTCAGCCACAGCTTCAGCTAACTCCGCCGCACTAAAAACCGTACTCCCCAAAACTTCAAACCGTTCCACAACAATAGTTGCACCCACATCACTAGGTAATGCATCTTCTGGGCTAAAACTGGGAGGAGGAGATGGAAGTAAATCTGCTGGTGGCGGTAATAGCTGTTCTGGTGTTGGGAGTGGAGCAGGTGAAGATGGTTGAATATCCTGGGCTGGTGGTAATCTTTGAGAGAAAATGAAATTTCCCCTTGATACCTCTTCCGCTTGAGCTGGCAATAAAAATATACTCACAAGCAACCAAAAAAACAGCGATTTTTTGACAGTATCCCAACTTAATAAAAATATAGAATACCCATGCAAAAGACCTAATAAAACCTCTTTCCTTGGCGTTCTTTGCGTCTTGGCGGTATGCGCTGCGCGCACGCTATGCGAACGTTTTTTCATATTTTTACTCAAAACCAATTACCAACTAATACATAAGCAGCCCAGTAACCAGGGCGACGATAATTAGGATAATTAGTTAATAATTTTACCTGAGCGCGACGCAATGCCTCCGCCTTAGTCACTTGATTATTGACTAACTCATTGTAAAATTCACCAATTAAAATCGCAGTAGATTGGTCATTAATATGCCACAGTGAAGCAATTGTACTGCGTGCGCCGGCCTTAATCGCTGCACCTGCTAACCCTAATGTCGCCCGATTATCACCCGTCGCAGTTTGGCAAGCACTTAAAACTAACAATTCTAAAACTTGCCTATTAGTTTCACTCTGACTGCGGAGTAAACTATCAAACTCTAAGACATTAATCGTACCATCATTAGCGAGAATAAAAGTATCTTCCGGGCGAGAACTAAACTGGCCGTGAGTTGCCAAATGTAAGACATTAAAAGTAACATTATTCACATTATTTTCTAAAGTTATGCTAGTAAAATCCGTATCTATAAGTTGTTTAGTAGATGCACCTGTTTGAGCAATCAGGTCAAATTCTAACTTGATTCCTGGTAAAGGCGGGAATGTGGAAAAACCCGGCGGTGGTTCCACTAAACCAGCAGCCAATACATTTACTGGTGTTGTCGCCAGCGCTTTAGGACTTAATAGCTGCAAACCTAGACTGAGAGCAACAGCATATTTTTCTACCAAATATTTTTCACCATCATAAAGAGCCGCTAGTGGGATATTTCTTAATGCTCCATCGAGAACAAAAACTAGAGTATTAACTTGATTTTTTTGTAAATCAGTTTCAATAGGTTTAATTAACCAGTTATAGACTTCTTGAGAAAGGGTTTCTACTTCTGCTGTTCTATCTGGTTCTAAAATATATTCTTGTAGTTCTGCCAAAGTCTGCTCAAGTTCAACTTGAGATTTTTTCACTGTATGATAACGCAGTGGTTGTTGGGGAATTTTGACAATTACTTGTAATTCTTCTGGTAAAATAATGGGGTAAAGAATAGCAGTCTGAGGATTTTCCTTGTCTACTACTTGATCTAAAATTACCTTCTCTCCCTGTAAGCAAGCCTCTCGGAAAAAGTTATCTAATTCTGCTAACTGTAAAGCCTCTATGCGTGTTCTAGCTTTATCTAATATTTCTACGTTTGGTTTTTCCTCAGACAGCAATAAAGCCACCGACTGACGATAAACAGGTTCTACATTGTCTCGGAAATTAAATTGTATATCCTGATTGACTGCGACTAAATCAATACGGAGAGATTCTAAGGTTGCTATGGCTGCATCATAAGCTGCGATCGCCTCAGTAATATTACCCTGAGATTTTAACAGTCTAGCAATTTGCCATTGCCATAAATAAGCTATTTCTGGAGTATTACTGGTTTGTGATAAAATCAAAGCCTGTTCTGTAAGCTGCACAGCCTCAGCTAATTGTTGTGTTTGTTCATACAAAGTTCCTAGATTACCCAAAGCATAGGATTCAGCACGGATATCATCTAAATTCTGGGCTTGTTGAACAGCAGTAGCCAAGAGTGGAGCAATTTCGGATTTGGGAGTATTGAGACTACTCAAACTGTGAGCAAAATTAATCCAGGCGTAAATTGATGGACGAGAAGCTGGTAGTTCTGCAAGTAAAGATTCAATTTCTGGAATTAAATTTTGGGCGGCTGTAAATTGTTTTTCCGCAATTAATAAATTCAGATGATTAAGTCGGGCTTGAACTTTTGTCAGAGGGGAAGTTGATATTTCAAATGTTTGTTGATAAAATGCGATCGCCTGAGAATTTTTTTGTTGACTGCGAGCATTATTTGCCAAACTCAGGAGACTTGCAGATATATTTTCTTGTGAATTTAACCTTCGAGAAATCAGCAAACTTTGTTCTAAAGCCAGACGGGATTTTTCCCCATCTCCCATATTTTCTAAAGTCTCACCCAGAGAAAGTAAAACCGCAGCCTTAGTTAAAGAATCATCCTCAGTTGCTAAAGTTTCATTAACCCGTTGTATCTTGGTAAGAGATTGGTGATTAAAACCTTGATTACGTAATGCTTGAGCCTGATAAATTATAGCCAAAGCAGCACCATTTTTATCTCCTATTTTAGTATAAATATCTTCTGTTTTTTGCCAAGTAGTCAGAGATGCTTCTGGATTTCCCGTTAACAGTTGTAAGCGCCCTTGAATATCGAGACTTTGAGCCAAAACCCCTAAATTATTATTATCTTTATTTCCTTGTAAATCTAGACTTGTAGTAATAGCTAATTGGGCTTTTTCCCAGTCACCAAGTTGTTGATAAGTCAAGGATAAATTACTTAAGGCTACAGCTTGTTTTAAAGTATTTCCCTGCTGTTGATATTCTGCCACAGCTTCCTGTAAAACTGCTACTGCATCAGCAAACCTACCACCATCATAAAGTATTTGACCTTCAGCAATTTTAGTCTGGGAATTAGATATAGAAACCTTACCCCAAACTGGAGTCACCACAATACATATAGATACACTAAGTAAAACCAATAAACAGAAATTGATTAACTTACTTTTTCGATTGTTCACTATAGCATTTCCTCATCTAACAAAGTACAAAATCATCTGCGTTTATCTGCGTTTATCTATTACTGCTTACCGGGAGCATCCCAAATCTGCAAGTTTAATTTATTTATGGGATTTTCTTTAGAATAAACGAACCGCCAAGACGCAAAGAACGCCAAGAGAAGAGGGTTTTATAGGGTTTTTGCATTAGTTTCCATATTTTTACCAAATTGGGATGCTCCCCTTGTACCTCACCAGAATGGGAATTGCTATCATATTAAAACCGTAAAATTTCCCGTTCATAATCTTCCGGTACAGGGGAGACTTCCCAAACCAAACCTTCACCGGGTTCTAACATCACTTCCACATACAATTCTGCCACAGGAGTAGTTGCAGTATCTTCATTATTAGGAAATGGTTGTAAATCTTCCGTCAATAGTCTCAGTTGTAAACCTACAGGAATCATATTTTCTGGATTTCCATTGCGTAATGCAAACCGCCAAATTTGTTCCTCTGGATTACCTTTAGGGGAAATGCTTAATTCATAGGTATTACCAGCTACTGATATTTGGCGAGATAAACCCAAAATAGAGGTTTGACTTTCCAGACTCCTCATTCCAGAAGGGGAAGCTGTAAATTGTCGTAGTTCCCAGCCTAATTGTTGAGCAAAATTTGACACACTCCCTTGCAACCATTGCCCAATTGATTGTGATTGTACAATGCCTTGACGCAATTCATACAGGCTTTGTCGCCAACCACCGTGAGCCATTAACGCACCCCACAGAGGAAAGGGGACTTCTAAGCGGGGAAATTTGATATCTGCGTTGCTTAATCTTTGCAATAAATTCTCGGCTTGGGTTTGGGGTAAAGGTGGTAATTCAGTCACCGATGCACGTCTAATTTCTTCAGCATATAATTGATGAGTTACCCATAGTACATTCAAGTCTGGGATCAGCTGATCAGATTCTAAACTGTAGGTGCGATCGCCCGCATCATAAATAGCCAAAGTTTTCAATTGTTGATGAGTAGTGTAACCCAAAATTCTCATCCACCCTTCATCAGGATTTACCTGCACCCCTAAATAATAATCAGCCACCCATTCCGGAATATCCACCCATTCTTGAGGTACGCGCAACTCATCCACATCCATCGCTAAAGTCGGAAGTAACACCAAACGGGAGTCCTCAAAACTGATAGCAGAACCATTCACCACTTCCCAAAAACTTGGTAAAGTCGCCCTATTGGGATGCACTCTCGCATTAGGTGTAATTTCACCTTGTAACCAATCTAAAAATGTAGTTAAACAAATTTGATTCAACCAAGCACGCTGATAACCGCCAGGGGTGGAGTAATTATCTTCTACAGGTGGTGATGTCGGAACTATTTCTAGAACTAAGTCATTCTCAACAGCGAAAGCAACAGCAGCATCAAACATAATCTCAAGGGGTTCTACTTTAAAGGTGGGTGGGTATGGCTATAATAATTATTCAGCCATTCTTCTAGACTTTTACTTATTGCATCCACTACGACAGGTGTAGGCGAGATATGCAAACTATCTATACTCCACTGCGTTAGGGTAGTGAGTAATGAACGTTTGACACTGCTAAGACGGCGAGAAACAGTATATTGCTTAATTTCTAGCTCGGCCGCAATTTGTTGTTGAGTCAGCTTTTGCTGATAATAAACTTGGAGTAATTTTTGAGCCTGAATATCCAACCCTGCTAAAGCATCCATCAAAACTTGGTTTAATTGTGCTTGTTGTCTTTCCCTACTTGTAGACTCTTCTTGAGCAATAATTTCTGTGAGTAAGGATGCTGGTAAATCTGCGGGTAATGTATCTAATAAATTACCTGATTCTTGCCCATTAAAGGGAGCATCTACAGAGACAAACTTGGGGTAAAGAAAGTCTCGCACAGCTTTAGCGCAGGTACTCAGCCATTTTTCCAACGTTTCTGGAGTTAATTGGCTTAAGCTTTGTCTATTATAAAGTTGAGTGATGGCTTGCCATGTCGTCGCATCTGGTTTTCCCAATTGACGGATAGTTTGACTGTCACTGGTGTAGAGTTCCTGAAAACATTCCCAAGCTAAAACATAATTATTGATAATTTGACTATTAAAACCCGCATTAGTTAAGGAATTTCCCAACCGCTTGCGACTGATTTTATGCAGTAACGCCCAATCTGTGCAGATATCTGCTTCCTTTCCTAGACGTAGTGAGTCCTTGAGGAAACGCTCAAAAGCGTATTCTGCATAGCTTTTTAAATTTGTACTGTATTCAGGATTAAAATTTTTGAGAATTTTATAAATGCAGGAAATCGCCATCTGAAAACAATCAGCAAGAGAAAATCGACTGATAAAATTTACGGCGATTTTTCTGGAAACCCAGTAGCAGACTTCTTGTAAATAAGCCGAAATATGTCCCATTGCTAAAGGGCTGGATTCTATTTCCCAGATTTTGTACCAATAAAGCACCCAAAAATTATCAGATTTTTGTTGTGGGTATTGTTCTAAGCATCTTTTGATACTTCGCTGAAGTTTGCTATCTGTTGCCCAAAGGTTAAATCTATCTCCCTCAAACTGCACAAAGGTCGAGAATATTTCCGTAATCTCCTGTCGAGGTTGCATAAAATTTTGTGCGTATATAAAGTTAAGGGTTTACGAATATCTACTTAATTGTAATACATAGGACTGTGGGTATAGCAAAAGTCAAAAGTTGACCCTTTGACTATGCTGAGGCTAAAAAATGAAATGCTTGCTGTGAATAGGTTTTAGAGTTTTTATTATGTTCTCACCGCCAAAGCCGTTGCTATATTTTCGACATTTTGAAAAAAATTTTTTCTCCTAAGTGCATAAACATCTAAACCCATCGTATACAGCCACAGAGAGACGCAAGCACAGGTTAATACCTGAAAGCCCAGGTCAATTTATCACAATCATTACCGAATATCAAAGGAAAAAAATCATGTCTAATATCGATATTATCCGCGCTTGGAAAGATGAAGAATACCGCAACAGCCTAAGTGAAGAACAACGTTCTCAATTACCTGAAAATCCAGCTGGACTCATCGAACTACCTGATGAAGAGTCAGATGCTTTGTCTGGTGGTTGTTCATATTTTACAGGAACTTGTGGACGTGTCTGCGCGGTACTCACACCTAAATATGGCTGCAAAATTTGTGGAGGCGGAGGTTTCACATCTTGAGGTAGTGGAATCGAGAACCTAAATAGCCCATTTCGGTATGCGATGTCTACGCCTGTCGCAGGCATCGCAACTTTTTTCAATAATCTTACTTTAGCACTAAGAGGATTGGGTAGGCGATGGCTTGCCCATTTTCAGGAATTTCCAGTGAGATAATTTAATTTTTTTTGATGCTGAAATTGGGCTTTTTTTGATTTTAGGACTTACGCAGACTCTATGAGTTCTTGGCGTTCTTCTCCCAAGGGGAGACGCTACGCGAAGGCGACTTGGCGGTTACATAAATTAAGCCTTTCAGCAATTTTTGCGTAAGTCCTAGATTTTTTACAAATATTTCATTGGTTATTTTTAAGGAAAAATTATGTCAAATATACATACAATACAAACTTTAGAATCTGAAGAAATTTCAGTAAATTCAGATAATACAATTAATCAGCCAATTACATTATCTTCTGATTGGTATCAAGCTATAAATTTATCTGAGCGGATAACATCCTTAACTTTAATTCCACAAGATTTAAGTTCTAGAAAAATTAATGCTGAACTTGCCGAGCGTCGTGTGCAGCGATGGAAGTCGTTACCTCCGTTTTCTACTGATTCTTATTTCATGCAACGTCTAGCAATTAATGGCATAACTGAGGCGGAATTTATTGATTTACTGGGTGAATCAATGGAGGTGGTACGCGATCGCCATCCTATTATGCCAAAATGGTTAACAGATATAAATTTAGCCTTTTCTCGCCATTTAACGCCACAGAATCCAGAAAATAGGAGTTTTTTAAATGCGATCGCCCCACTCATCTTACAAGGATGCGATCGCCTGCGAGCGGGAATTGCATCAATAATCGAAACACAATCTCACCTCCCTTTTGTTCCCAACACTATTACAGAAGTGCTTTGGGAAAATCTGCCAGAAAAGTTACTGGGAATGTTAACTCCGACAATGGTTTTGGAACTGAATGTAGCCCGGCTTCAAGGACATCTCCAAGGGGAAACATCCGCAGCCAGATTCCACAGCTTTCTAGAGCATTTATCCCAGCCTAATAACACACTAAATTTATTACAAGAGTATCCAGTTTTAGCCCGCCAACTAGCAACAGCCATCGAACAGTGGGTGACAATTAGTTTAGAGTTCTTACAGCACTTATGCTCTGATTGGGAAACAATCCAAAATACTTTTAGCCCAGAGAACGATCCCGGCTTGCTTGTAGGATTAGATATGAGTGTAGGCGATCGCCATAAAGGTGGACGTAGCGTAGCCATAGTTCAGTTCAGTTCTGGTTTGCAATTAATTTATAAGCCCAAATCATTAGCTGTAGATATTCATTTCCAAGAATTATTAATCTGGCTAAATCAACGTAGCAATCTTCCTCCATTCCGCACCCTGAAAGTTGTTGATCAAAATACATATGGATGGGTTGAGTTTGCAGAAGTGCAAAACTGCTCTGATTCAGTGGAAGTTGCCCTATTTTACGAACGGATAGGGGGATATTTAGCGTTACTCTACGTTCTCGAAGCCAGAGACTTTCACTTTGAGAATCTGATTGCATCGGGAGAACATCCCATATTGATTGACTTGGAAGCACTTTTTCATCCCCGGATTGATGAATCACAACATAACCAAGTAAACCAGTATGCTGACAGTATTATGTATGACTCAGTTTTACGGGTCGGACTCCTACCCAATCGCGTCTGGTCAAACCCTGAGTCTGGAGGTATTGATGTCAGTGGTTTAGGCACTGTAGGCAAACAACTAACACCAGATCGTCTTCCTTACTGGGAAGGTGAAGGTACAGATGAAATGCAGTTGAAACGCCGACAAATGGAGATGGTTTGGGAGCAACATAGACCAACTCTGAATGGGGCTGAAATCAATGCTTTCGATTATACAGAATCCGTAATTACGGGATTCACCAAAATTTATCAGGTGTTGTTACAACACCGAGATCAACTATTAGCAGAGGATAGCCCATTAAGTAGGTTTGCTAACGATGAAGTGCGGGTGATTCTGCGTCCCACAAGGACTTACGGATTATTACTCATGGAAAGTTTTCATCCCGATTTACTGCGGAATGCACTGGATCGAGATTGCTACTTTGATAGGTTGTGGATGGATGTTAAAAATCAGCCAGAACTAGCCAAAATCATCGCTGCTGAACAGGAAGATTTACACAACGGTGATATTCCCATATTTGTCACCCGTCCTAACTCCCTAGACCTCTGGAGTAGTAATAACGTCTGTATCCCCAACTTCCTCTCGGAAGCCAGTGAGATGGTGGTTCGACGTTCCTTAGAACAACTCAATGAAACTGATCTCAAACAACAACTCTGGTATATTCGGGCTTCCCTCAGCACTCTAGCTACTGATGTGGAGCGAGTGGAACCCACCAACTATTTTTCCACAAAGCCCCAAACTGCGGTGAACAGGGAACAGCTGTTAGCGGCGGCGCGAGTGATTGGCGATCGCTTAGAGGAACTAGCACTACAGGACAAAGGTAATGTGACTTGGATTGGTTTGACACCGACCCTCACCAGCCAATTGTCTTTAATTCCCTTGGGGTTGGATCTTTATGGTGGTGTTGCTGGGGTCGCACTTTTCCTCGCTTACTTGGGTGATGTTACCAAAGAGGAACGCTACACTCAACTGGCAGAATCGGCGGTCAAGACATTACAAAAGCAGACCAAGTTAGGTAAATCTTTTCTCAAGTTAGTTGGTGGCTTTAGCGGATGGGGAGGAGTGATCTATACTTTGACTCATCTGGGTGTATTGTGGTCACAGCCAGAACTATTAACTGAAGCTGAATCCCTGCTGGAAATTCTCCCCAGTGCGATCGCTCAGGACGAACAATTAGATATTATCGGTGGATCAGCCGGATGTATTCTCAGCTTAGTCAATCTCTATCGTTCTCACCCTTGTGAAAGCATTATTCAGATAGCCCGTCAATGCGGCGAAAGGTTGCTGACACAGGCGCAATCAATGGAACAAGGCATCGGTTGGGTGGTGCGTCACGCCGGCACAAAACCTCTAGCTGGCTTCTCTCACGGTGCAGCCGGGATAGCCTTAGCATTGCTGGAATTAGCTGCATTTACAGGGGATACACGGTTCCGTACAGCCGCCTTAGATGCGATCGCCTACGAAAGAACGCTATTTGATATCCCCGAAGGAAATTGGCTAGATCAGCGCGACGTAGAGATTCCAGGTCAAGCCGTTAACAATCATGCCTTTATGACAGCCTGGTGTCATGGTGCGCCGGGAATTGGGTTAGCTCGTTTACGCGGTCTTCCACACCTCGACAATGACAAAATTCGGGCGGAAATTAACACAGCCCTGAAAACCACTCTCGCTCAGGGATTTGGTAGCAATCATTCCCTCTGTCACGGAGATTTGGGCAACCTAGAATTGCTCTTGCAAGCCAGTCTCACCCTGAATGATCCTCAGTGGAAAACTGAAGTTGACCGCCTAGCTGCCGTCATTCTCGCAAGTATCGACCAACAAGGCTGGCTCTGTGGTGTTCCCTTGGGAGTAGAGACACCAGGACTGATGACCGGACTAGCCGGTATTGGTTATGGATTATTACGCCTAGCAGCACCCCAGGATGTTCCTTCCGTACTAGGACTGGAACCCCCTCACCAGAACAGCCAAGTATAGAAACAAATCGAATATGTAACGCTACCCAATAAATAACCATGAAATTCCAGCTGATTAAACAGCATAGTGAAGAAGACTGTGGCGCTGCTAGTCTAGCTTCCATTGCTAAACATTATGGTAAAACCCTTAGCATCAGCCGATGTCGGGAAGCTGTCGGCACTAGACAGCAAGGAAGTTCCCTCTTAGGTTTAAAACAAGGCGCAGAAGTTCTGGGTTTCAACGCCAGAGCCGTCAAAGTAGCTCCGGAACTTTTCGATGAAACAACCATTCCTCTACCAGCGATCATCCACTGGAAAGGTTATCATTGGGTAGTTTTCTATGGTAAACAGGGTAATAAATACGTCATTGCTGACCCCGGTGCAGGCATTCGTTATTTAGAAAAAAAGTGGCTTCTGGAAGCATGGACAAACGGTGTCATGCTGCTGCTAGAACCAGATCCAGTCCGCTTTTTTACTCAAGAAGATGAAAAAGGTAAAATTGGCGGTTTGGGACGCTTCCTGCGGCGTGTTTGGCCTTATCGTGCTGTTATTGCTCAAACCTTGTTGCTCAATTCGGTTTTAGGTCTTCTGTCTCTCACCTCACCCTTTTTGTTGCAAATTCTCACCGATGATGTGCTGGTTCGTGGAGACAGACAACTTTTAACTAGTGTTGTGATTGCTGTGGTTGTTATGCACCTAGTTAGCAGTAGCCTACAGTTAGCACAATCAAATATGGTCGCTAACTTTGCACAACGTATGCAACTAGGGCTAATTTTTGAATTTGGACGACAAATTCTCCGCCTACCTTTAAGTTATTATGAATCCCGTCGGAGTGGCGAAATTGTCAGTCGCTTAGAAGATATTCAACAAATTAATCAGTTAATTTCTCAAGCTGTTGTCAGTCTACCGAGTCAGTTATTTATCGCCTTAGTTTCCTTGAGCTTGATGCTATTTTACAGTCTAAAACTTACAGCTGTAGCTGGTGCGATCGCTCTTTTAATGACTCTTTCCACAATCCTTTCTTTGCCCACCCTCCAGCAAAAAATTCGCAGTGTTTTAGTCTTATCCTCCGAAAACCAAGGCGTTTTAGTTGAAACCTTCAAAGGTGCAATTACTCTCAAAACCACCGCCGCAGCGCCCCAATTCTGGGAAGAGTTCCAGAGTCGATTTAGTCGCCTCGCTAACCTCAGCTTCCGAACTATTCAAATTGGTATTCTCAACGGCATATTTTCCAACTTAGTATCCAGCATCGGCAGTATCGCCTTGCTCTGGTTTGGTAGCACTCTAGTAATTCAGCAGGAATTATCTATTGGGATGCTCTTGGCATTTAACAGCATGAATGGTAACTTTACCAGCTTTATTAAAACTACTATTGATTTTGTGGATGAATACACCCGTGCCAAAACTGCCACCCAACGCCTCACAGAAGTGATTGACGCTACCCCAGAAACTCTAGATAATAGCCACAAGCCTTGGGTTAAAATTCAGACTAATGCAGACATCACCTGTAATCAGCTAAACTTCCATCATCCCGGCAGAATGGAACTGTTGCAAGATTTCTCTCTCACTATTCCTGGCGGTAAAGTAATTGCTCTGATTGGTAAATCTGGCTGTGGTAAAAGTACCCTAGCAAAATTAATTGCAGGTTTATATCCCCTCCAGTCTGGAAATATTCGCTTTGGAATTTATAATCTGCAAGACGTGGCTTTAGACTGCTTTCGCCAACAAGTGGTTTTAGTTCCTCAAGAGGCGCACTTTTGGAGTCGGTCAATTATGGACAACTTCCGCTTAGGTTACCCTGATATTACCTTAGAGCAGATTGTGCAAGCTTGCCAAATTGCTGGGGCTGATGAGTTTATCAGCAACCTCCCGGACAAATATCAAACAGTTTTAGGAGAATTTGGTGCTAATTTGTCGGGGGGTCAAAAGCAAAGATTAGCCATTGCTAGAGGGATTGTGAATAACCCACCAGTGCTGATTTTAGATGAATCTACTGGCGCTCTTGACCCAGTTAGTGAAGCTCAAGTATTAAACCAATTACTAACTCATCGCCAAGGTCAAACCACTATTTTAATTAGCCATCGTCCTAAAGTGATTCAGCAAGCTGATTGGATTGTGATGTTAGAAAAAGGACAAGTGAAAATTCAAGGTTCTCCAGCAGTTTTATCTCAGCAAGTTGGGGAGCATTTAGATTTTCTCGACGGTGTGGATATATCGAGAGTAAATAATTTCACTACTAATCCCTCTCACTTTCATCGCAATGGAAATTCCGCAACAAGTGTTTGCTAATCTCTACCCAAAAAACAGAGTTACTGAATTTGCCAATGAAACGGCAAAATTACCTTCTTTGTACCTTTGCGCCTTTGCGTGAAACAAATCCATATTCTCATTCAGCAACACCCAAAAAACTATTATGGTTAACCACATTAATACAGACTCTCTCCCCATAGTTGAAAGTGATGAATTTCTGCCGCCTATTGGTAATTGGACGAGATTAGGCAGTTTGGTAATTGTCGCTGGTGTGGGGATTGCGATCGCCCTAGCTTCTGTAATTGAATATAAAGTCACTGTTAAAGGCGAAGCGAGTATCCGCCCAATGGGAGAATTACGCCTTGTGCAAGCCGCGACGGAAGGTCAAGTAACAAACATTTTTGTCAAAGAAAATCAAGCTGTAAAAAAGGGAGATGTGCTGGCTACTATTGATGATTCCCGTCTGCAAACTCAAAAAACTCAACTGCAAAATAACATTCAGCAGACACAATTGCAATTACTACAAATTGATGCCCAAGTTAAAGCTTTAAATCGTCAAATTCAAGCCGAAACACAAAGAAATAGTCGTGCAGTTATTTCGGCTCAAGCCTCGCTGAGTCGCGCTCAAAGGAATTATCAAGACCAAAAAATTAATGTGAAATCCCAAGTGGAAGAGGCTGAGGCTAATTTAAAAAGAGCGCAAAATGAGTTAACTCAAGTACAGGTGGAATTGCGTTCAGATCGTGCTAATCTAAAGTCAACAGAGGCAGCAATGAATGCAGCCCAAGCCAAACGCGATCGCTATCAAAAGGCAGTGGAAGTAGGTGTTTTATCTCTCAATCAATTAGAAGAAGTACAGTTAGATGTAGCCCAACAAAAACACGCCGTCGAAGTCCGACAAGCTACGATAGAAGCGCAACAGCAAATTATTTCCCAGCAAGAACAAACAGTAGCTGCAATGCGATCGCAACTGCAACGAGTCCAAGCCGCACTTAATCCTAGTGATGCCGAAATTGCGATCGCGCAAGAAACCATTGCTCAAGAAAGTGCTAGCGGTGAAGCTACTATCGCCATACTCAACCGCGAATGGGAAGCATTATTTCAGCAGAGGATTCAAATCAAAAATCAGATCCAGCGTGACACCAGCGAACTCCAACAAATAGAAAGTAACCTCAGTCAAACCAAAATTACAGTACCTGAAGATGGGATGCTCTCCCAACTAAATCTCCGCAACCCTGGTCAATCGGTACGTGTGGGTGAGGAAATTGCCCAAATTGTCCCTAGCAATGCTCCTTTAGTCATCAAAGCCGTCGTCTCCCCTGATGATGTGAGTAAATTAGCAAAAGATCAAAAAGTACAGATGCGGGTTTCCGCCTGTCCCTATCCCGACTACGGTACTCTTAAAGGTGTTGTCACTCAAATTTCTCAAGATACAGTCGCCGACTCCGCTAACCCCAGCACTTCCTTCTACGACGTAACCATACACCCAGAAACCTTGTTCTTTGGTAAGAACAACCATAAATGTATTCTTCAACCCGGAATGGAGGGTAGAGCCGATATTATTTCACGATCAGAAACAGTCTTGAAATTCCTCCTCAGAAAGGCTCGGTTAATTGCAGAATGGTAATATTGTGTTTAGCAAAAATTGGGAATCGTCAGAGAAAACTTGATATTTCTGGTGAAAAGAACTGGAAAAAGCCACATTTAAAGCTAATTGCTGACAATCATAGCTCCTAACTTCTAGGATTGGCGATCGCATTAATGAACCGACAGCAAGTTGCAGGTTAAAATCTTGTGGTTCTAGGTAAAGATGCCCGCCTAGTACCTGCTCAAATGATAACACACCTGAGCAAGTAGCTGAATTTTTAACTACTTATGTTTTTTTATGAACAAATCAAAAATAATGCGTACAAATACAGTTGTTTCTGGTTTAATATTCCATAAGCTAAATTTCCATCAACAAAATTCAAAATTCCGTAAAAGTTTCCACTCAAGTTGAAGAATTAAATACAGCAGGTTGCAGGTATATGAAGTACAAAAGCAATAGTAAAACTCTTGTGGGGTGGGCATCTTGCCCGCCTTTGTGTACCTCATCAAAATGAAATTTGCTGTATCAGCTTTTTCACTAATTCATTACTGCTATCAAAGGCTAATTGTTTCGCAAACTGCATCTGCTAGTAAATTTGAAGAAACAAAAAAAACTAAAAATGAAAGAAAAACAGCAAAAGCTCAAAAATATCGATTTGTTCACTGAACTTACTCTCAGTCAACAAGAACAAATTAATGGGGGTATTTTTGGCAGATTGACTTTCAATATACCTCGTATTCCTAATGGTTCCTCTACACCTTTCCTGTCTAATATCCCAATACCACCACCACCACCACCACCACCACCAGAGGAACCCACGCCTATATTTTTCTTCGGAAGGTTCTTCAATTTTATAGCAAGGTAAACTCCTAATATTTTTGAGGATGGCATCATGGGTATAAGCTGGTCAAATTGTTACTGGCGGTTTAAAGTAGCCAGTTTCTTAGCAGTGTGTGCATCCGGAAATCTTGCCCAAGCTCAGATTACCCCTGATTCCTCCTTAAATACCGAAAATTCTAGACTGACTCCAAACGTTACCATAGACGGTCTTCCTACTGATCGCATTGATGGCGGAGCGATCAGAGATACAAGCCTATTTCACAGTTTTCGAGAATTCAACGTTGGCGATGGACAACGAGTCTTTTTTGCCAATCCTGAGGGAATTGAAAATATTTTCAGTCGAGTCACTCAAACTAACCCATCAACAATTCTGGGGACTCTTGGTGTCAACGGTGGAGCTAATCTATTTTTACTCAATCCCAATGGCATAATTTTTGGGCCTAATGCCAGACTAGACCTCCGGGGTTCCTTTCTAGTTACAACTGCCCAAAGCATCAAATTTAATGATGGTAGGGAATTTAGCACTATTAACCCCTCTACTCCTCCTTTGCTCACCCTGAATGTTCCCATTGGCTTGGAGTATGGACAAAATCCAGGCACAATTCTCGTACAAGGGCAAGGTAATCAACTCAGCATCAATCAGGAGACTGGTGAAGTCCTAGAAGTAAACCGCACTGGTGGTTTGGCAGTAGAACCCGGTCAAACCTTAGCTCTGGCTGGTGGTGAAGTCCTGCTGGAAGGCGGAAGTTTGAGCGCCGAATCAGGGCGAGTTGAAGTTTGGAGCGTTCTAGGAGAGGGTTTATTAAGTCTTACCCCAACGAACCCAGGCTGGGAATTGAGCAATCAGAGCGTGGAGAACTTCCAAGAAATCCGCCTTTCCCAAGCTGCTGCTATTGATACCAGTGGTGATGAAGGTGGCAATATTCAAATTCAGGGACAGCGAGTCATACTACAAGATGGTTCATTCATTTTATCCTTGACTCGTGGTGAGGGAAGTGGAGGAACTATCAGCATCAGAGCCTCTGAATCTATCGCAGCCAGTGGAACTGCCCCCAATGGTGAATCTAGTCTCTTTTTAAGTGAAACAACAGGTATCGGCAATGCTGGTGACATAGAAATATACACAGGTAAATTGATTCTCAACAATGGGGCGCAAGTATCATCTAGTACTTTTAACCGAGGCAATGGCGGCCAAATTATTGTCAACGCCTCAGAGTTAGTCGAAGCGACAGGACTCGCCGTCACTGGAAAATTTGCCAGTGGCTTATTTTCCGTTGCCCGTCAGAATATTGGTGAGGGTGGCACAGTAGAAATTAACACAGGCAAGCTGATTCTCCAGGATGGCGCACAGATAAGCGCCACAACTTTTAGTCAGGGGCCTGGAGGAAATGTACTGGTAAACGCTTCAGAGTCAGTGGAAGCTATTGGTATTGCCCCAATTGGTCCTAGCGGCTTATTTGCTGCTAGTCTTAGTAATGGCGAAGGTGGCAACGTAGTGATTAAGACAGGCAAGCTGATTCTCCAAGATGGCGCACAGGTAAGCGCAGCCACAACTTTTGCTGAGGATAAAGGAGGCGAAGGCGGCCATGTGTTTGTATATGCCAAGGAGTCAGTGGAAGTGATTGGCACTGCCCAACAAAATGGCAATGTTTTCAGCATCATAGCAGCACAGACTCAAGGGACGGGAAAAGGCGGCATAGTAGTGATTAAGACAGGCAAGCTGATTCTCCAGGATGGCGGACAGGTAAGCGCAGCCACAACTTTTGCTGAAGATAAAGGAGGCGAAGGCGGCTATGTGTTGGTCAATGCCAAAGAGTCAGTGGAAGTGATTGGTATTGCTCAAAATGGCACTTTTACCAGCTCCTTGGGAGTACAGACTTTCGGAACTGGGGAGGGCGGTACTGTAAGAGTTAAAACAAACAGGCTGATTCTCCAGGATGGCGGACAGGTAAGCGCAGCCACATTTAATCAGGGTAACGGAGGCTATGTGTTGGTCAATGCCAAGGAGTCAGTGGAAGTGATTGGTATTGCTCAAAATGGCACTTTTGCCAGCTCTTTGGGAGTACAGACTTTCGGAACTGGGGAGGGCGGTAGAGTAGAGATCAATACACAGAAGCTGACTCTCCAGGATGGCGGACAGGTAAGCTCTAGAACTACCAATGAGGGCAAAGGAGGCGATGTAGTGGTGAACGCTTCGGAGTCAGTAGAAGCTACTGGTATAAATGGTAGGTTCAGAAGCGGATTGGTAGCACAGACCGAAGGTACTAAGAACGCAAGTGGTGGTACTGTAATAGTGAACACAGGAAGACTAATTCTCCAAGATGGGGCAAGGGTAACTGCTACAACCTTTGCTGAGGGTAAAGGAGGCGATGTGTCTGTCCATGCCAGGGAATCAGTGGAAGCAATTGGTTTTGGGAGCGGTTTGAGAGCGGAGAGTCGAGGTGCGGGAAACGGTGGTACTATAACAATCAATACGGGACGCTTTCTAGCTAGAAACAGAGCGCAACTTGGTGTGAATAATCAGGGAGGAGGAGATGCAGGGAATCTAAAAGTGACAGCTCGTAACCTGTTGTTAGACAATCAAGGGGTGATTTCAGCCACAACTACATCAGGTGAGGGCGGAAATATTACGCTCCACATCGACGAGCTTTTGTTATTACGCCGCAACAGTCAAATTTCGACTACCGCAGGTATTGATGGGGCTGGTGGAGATGGTGGTAACATCGTCATTGATGCACCAGATGGTTTTATCGTCGCTACCGCTAATGAAAATAACGATATCACGGCTAATGCTTTTGAAGGGCAAGGTGGTGAGATTACTATCAACACTCGTGGTATTTTTAGTATAGAAGAACGTTTATCAACTCCCTCAAATAATACTAATGATATTGATGCTAGTTCCCAATTTGGCTTAACGGGTATAGTTTCAATTAATACGCCTGATTTAGATCCTAGTCGCGGTTTGGTAGAATTACCTGATAATTTTACGGATGTGTCCCAACAAATTGTCTCTAGTTGTAATCCGGGAAGCTCTGCTCGACGTAGTTCTTTTACTGTTACCGGACGGGGAGGAATTGCCCGCAGTCCTATTGAACCATTTCCCGGTGAAGTATCTACTGGACGATGGATTACATTGGATTCAATAAATGAGCATGAAAGTGGTCATGTCAGTAATGAAAGTTTTCCCGTTTCTACACCGCAAATAGTGGAGGCGCAGGGCTGGGTTATTAATCCAAATGGGAATATTTCTTTAGTCGCTCAAGTCCCAAATGTTAATTCTGGTGGGTCTGTTGCTGGTGGTTTTTGTTGGGGTCAGTAATTGCATATATTGCGATCGCAGTCGTATATGGGTGATGAAGAAACGAACCGCAGAGGCGCAGAGGTCGCAGAGTTATCATTTTTGGTTTTCCGCTAAGTTAGGTCGTCATCTCTGGGGTCATGACGTTGGGTAAGTTAGTAGTTTTAAAGTTGGGTATAGGGAGTTTTGAGGCGGGTTTTCCTGTAACTTTACAAATTGGTGATGAGGATTTCCGACCAATTGTCGAAATTACTGGGGAGTTACCCCCAAATTTAGATATTCCTCTGGTTTACCATCAATGGCAATCTATTTACTGTCAGCTAAAATTTTCTGGTCGCCCTATCGGTATTCCTAAGTTATCTCCACAAATTGCTTCTTTGGCAGATTGCGAAAAGGCTGGGGATGTTTTGAAGTTTCACTTAAATACTTGGTTATTATCCTCTGGTTTTCGTCCTATCCGCGAGAAGTTACTGGAAAAACTCCTACCGTCAGACCATATCCGCCTATTATTACAAACTAATGACCTGAGATTGCAAAAACTCCCTTGGCATTTGTGGGATTTATTAGAACGCTATCCCCAAGCCGAAATCGCTCTAAGTGCGCCTAGTTATGAACAGGTGAGCCGCAATTCACACCCCCAATTACAGGTGCAGGTTTTAGCAATTTTGGGTAATAGTCAGGGAATTGATATTGCTACAGATGGTCAATTATTAAAAGAATTACCTCATGCAAATACTACTTTTCTGGTGGAACCATCTAGTAAGGATTTGACTGACAAGCTATGGGAACAAGATTGGCAGATTTTGTTTTTTGCTGGACATAGTGCTACTGATAATATTGGCAATGAGGGGAAAATATATCTGAATCAAACTGAGTGTTTAACTATTAGTCAGTTAAAGTATGCGTTGCGAAAAGCAGTAGAACGCGGTTTACATTTGGCAATTTTTAATTCTTGTGATGGTTTGGGTTTGGCTAGGGAGTTGGCAGATTTACAAATACCCCAAATTATCGTGATGCGAGAACCAGTCCCTGACCGGGTGGCGCAAGAATTTTTGAAGTATTTTTTGGCGGCTTTTGCTGGTGGTGAGTCTTTATATGTAGCTGTGAGGGAAGGGCGGGAACGGTTGCAAGGGCTGGAAAGTGAATATCCTAGTGCTAGTTGGTTGCCGATAATTTATCAAAATCCGGCCATGATGCCTCTATTGTGGCGAGAATTACACGTTAACCAGGATAATCTGCCAGTACCTTCTGTAGGCAAAGTTATCACTAGCAGAGGTGTGCAGTTACGACAGGCTTTATCTACGGTGATGCTTGCCAGTATGGTTGTGACACTGTTGTTAATGGGAGTTAGGTATTTTGGTTTACTGCAATCATGGGAGTTAATGGCCTTTGACCACTTACTACGTCTGCGTCCCCAGGAAAAGCCGGATTCTCGGATACTGGTAATTACTGTGACAGAGGAAGATGTCCAAGCCCAATCTAGCAATAGAAGGGGGTCTTTATCAGATGAGTCTCTGGATAAGTTGTTGGCTAAGTTGGAGGGGTATGAACCACGGGTGATTGGTTTGGATATTTACAGAGATTATGCTGTAGAACCGGCTTATCCCATGTTGGCAGAACGGATGAGAAATAGCGATCGCTTTGTAGCAGTATGTCAAGTTAGCAACCCCGAATCTAGCAAACCAGGCATCAAACCACCCCCAGAAGTCCCTCCCGCAGCCCTCGGCTTCAGTGATATTGTCATCGATCCTGATCATGTAGTGCGACGACATTTGTTGGCGTTAACTCCCCCTCCTTCCTCTCCCTGTGCTGCACCTTATGCTTTAAATGTGCAGTTAGCTCTACGTTATTTATATACTGAAGGGATTCAGTTACAATTCACCCCTGATGGTGCATGGCAATTAGGTAAACTCACTTTTAAACCAATTGAAACCCATACCGGAGGCTACCAAGGTGTTGACGCATTGGGACACCAAATTTTACTCAATTATCGCTCTTTTCCTAACTTAGAGGCGATCGCACCCCGCATTACTCTACAACAAGCACTAGGCGGTCAACTACAAGCCGATGCCGTCAAAGATAAAATAGTTTTAATTGGAACCACAGCCGAAAGTTTTCGTGATTATTCATTAACTCCCTACGCCTCCCCTGAAGGGAAATCACAGGAAATAGCCGGAGTTTGTTTACAAGCACAGATGTTGAGTCAGTTGTTGAGTGCGGCTTTGGATGGGCGACCTTTGTTATTGACTTGGAATATCTGGGGGGAAGTGATTTGGGTTTGGGTTTGGGCGATGACAGGGAGTTTGCTAGTGGTTTATCTGCACAAAGTCACTTATTTCACCTGGGCCATTGGGGTAGCATTTCTGAGTTTATCCAGTTTTTGCTTGATATTATTAATACTATATAGTTATTGGGTTCCTTTCGTACCTGCGGCGATCGCATTAGGAGGTAGTGCTGTCATCTTCATCGCCGTCATTCAGCCCCTCAAACAATCATAAAAATATCTTTTTGCTGAACAACTAATTATGAAAAACCTACAATTAACTATAGCCTTGGGGATAGTATTCACTATTAACATATCCTTCCCTTTACAACTCCAAGCATTACCAGTTAGCAATTTCACCTCAGTCAAGTTTATCCCACCACCGCCACCACCAGACCGCAGTGCAACAGGTTCTAGGAGTGGTGCTGCAAGCCGTGGCTGCAACGCAGGTGATCAAACTGTAACAGCTTTAGTCCCCACCTATGAACAAGATCTTAGCCAAGACAAACAAGAGATTATTCCCATAACTCAAGTTTGGGGTTTAACAAATACCGAACATCCTAACTTCTTCTTTTTCGTTCCTTACAATACCGCATCTATCGTTAACATAGAGTTTGTTTTACAAGAGCAAATCCAGAATAAAACTCAAACTTTATACCGTACCTATTTAATTCCACCAGCAGCACCAGGAATTATTAATGTTGATATACCAGCAAGTAAAGCCTCATTGCAGGTGGGAAAAATGTATCATTGGTTTCTGAAAGTCCGGGTTCAATGTGACGAAAAACAATCTCCGAAACTAGATTATGCTGATGGTTGGGTACAAAGAATTGACCAAAATCCCACATTAACAGAACAACTCAAACAAGCAACAATGGCACAAAAAACCACCATTTATGCTGAAAATGGTTTGTGGTACGATGCTATTATGAATTTGGCAGAATTACGCCTTAGCAATCTCCAAAATGAAACTTTATTAGTCAAGTGGACAACGTTACTTAATTCAGTTGGCTTGGAGAAAATAGCTAATCAACCACTGATTAATTGTTGCCAACCCAGTTTGAATAATAATTCCCCCAATCCCCAGCAGAATTCAGAAACCGAAAAGTTTTAGCATGATTTCTCAGTTCTTGAGTGAGTCATCATTGTTAGTGGAGACATCTATACAAGGCTTCATCATGAATAAATTGAAATTTGTTTCCAATTATGCGCCTCCACATTGTTAGTGGAGACATGATTAATCCCTTCATAAAGCAATTTATACCCGGTTTCCAATTATGCGCCTCCACATTGTTAGTGGAGACTTGGTTCGTAATCGCATTAGCTGGATAAATGGTGTTTCCAATTATGCGCCTCCACATTGTTAGTGGAGACGCTGGCGACGGGTGGACTAGGTTGAGATGTATTAAGTTTCCAATTATGCGCCTCCACATTGTTAGTGGAGACCTTGTTACCGAATTTAATAGAATTGCAATCCTTAGTTTCCAATTATGCGCCTCCACATTGTTAGTGGAGACTTTGTGACTCCCACAGAAAAACGAGCCATAGGTTTCCAATTATGCGCCTCCACATTGTTAGTGGAGACATGACTTTAGCAGGGGCTGAAAGGAACTTTAAATTTGTTTCCAATTATGCGCCTCCACATTGTTAGTGGAGACTCATTTATTTGTGTTGTTTTTGAGTGTAAAATCAGTTTCCAATTATGCGCCTCCACATTGTTAGTGGAGACATTAACAGCATCAGTCGTAAAGTTACGCACCCAGTTTCCAATTATGCGCCTCCACATTGTTAGTGGAGACATTGTTGATTTCAGCTTCCCTAAAGAAGTGTTGCGTTTCCAATTATGCGCCTCCACATTGTTAGTGGAGACACGAATACGACTACATACCGTTTAAAGAGGCTTTGTTTCCAATTATGCGCCTCCACATTGTTAGTGGAGACAGAAAATAATTTAGATTTACTTTTTTCTAACTTTGTTTCCAATTATGCGCCTCCACATTGTTAGTGGAGACTGCTGGGTTCTAGAAAGCTTGAGAGGCAAGACTTTCAACACCCATTTTCGTCAACCGATCTAAAAAGTACCGTTTGCGCGATCGCTTGTCAAGTCCTCCTCCCATCAAAATGACCTCAAACACAGTCCTGGCATAGATTCCAGAGTTTGCGTCAACCTCATTTTCTCCTAAAAACCTCGAAAGCCATAGCTGATAAGCCTTTACAGGTTATATAACAGGCGATTTATAAATACACCTACAGGTTGACGCAGTTTTAGGTAGTGTTGTTAAGTGATATCGTTGGCCATGAATCTCCATAAACTATAAAATAGCAAATTCAAATATCTACTCAGACAATAAATCTCTAAAGCTTTCTAATTCATAGTCAATTAACGCTTGTTTTAAATCCTGATGTAATTGATACATAAGACTAGCTTTTTGTAAAGAAGTAAAGGTTTGGTTCGCAACAAAATTTAAACATTTTAAAACCTTATTTTTCCAAGTATCTTTATTTTTAGCATCCCAAGCCTCAAAAACTTCCTGTTCTTGTAACCCTAATAATCTATGAAATAGAGGATTTCTATTATCTCGCGCCTTACCCCAAACTACACTCATAATGTGAGTAGGATTTTGACATTCTGGTTTTGCTGCTTGCAACAATTGATAAAGTGATTCGCTAAAAAGACCAATCTTACCTTGATTTCTTAATTTATCTTGCATATTGGTATAAAGGCGATTGAGATACTTTGGTAAATCTCTTGATATGCTACTTTTAAGTTCTGGTGAACCATCTCGTTTATATTGAATATGAGTTTTATACTCGTATTCAGCCCATTTACAAATTAAACCTTCCACTGCTCGAAAACTGTGAAATAATGCTTCCACAGTGTTACCTTGTTCCAACCGTACCACACCTAAATAAGCTGCTTCATAACCAGTCCACCACCAATTTTGTAAACGTTCTTGTGCTGCTTCTCCTAACCCTTTGGCAAACTCATCAAAATTTGCAAAATTCCATTGAATTGCTATCTTCAATAATTGTCTGAGCTTTTCTTCCTGTGGATTAGGAGTATTTGACCAATAAAATTTTAATAAACTCTCTACTCCAGAATAGTCAAAACGTTCTAATAAAACTTTTGCTTCTTGTAGTTGAATACCACGTAAATAATTAGAACTAGTGATTAATCGAGTATTTTCTGGTTCGTATTCATTTGATACCAAGAATGTCACCTTTTTGCCAAATTTTGCAAGAGTCGCAAATTGAATGGCAGATGAAATTGCAGGTGTCCCAGCTTGATGGCTGACATATATATTATCAACGGGTTTAAATTCTAAGGTCGATAATTCTTTTTGAACTAACTTTAAGGCTTGATCCCAATTATCTAAACCTTCATCTTTTGATTGTGGTTTAAGTTCTAAATACTCAACTTCCTTAATTCTTGGAAAATTAATTTGGAAATACTTATCGAATATTGGCTCCAAAGTACAAGTATCTTTCCAATAGGGGGATTTTTTCTCTGGATTTGTATAAGCAGCTTCTTGATTTGTGAGAATAACAATGATTCTGTCTGGCTGATTTTGACCTTGTAGCTTTTTAGCAAAAGCATCAAGAAGCGGAAAGCATAAATCTTGGTAAATATCTTTATCTAGTTTATTATCTAGTTGAGTACCATAAATTACACCCATAACCCTTGCTGGCACTGTGAAAATGACATCATCTTCTTTTTTTACAGGTTGGAAGCTATGGTCTCTCTCTAATCCTCGTCTCCCCTCTCTATATAAATTAATCCAGTTGGTCTTATTCTTAAGTTGAACGTCACTATTTCCTGTAGTTATAATCCAGATATTCATGTTTTTGCACTTGATATAAGTTTGTTGATATTTGATATTCAGATGCTCGACTCTCGAAAAAATCGAGCAGCTATATTTTTTAATTTCCTCCCCAAAGCTTGATAAAATTATTATTGTTGCTATTTAAAAAAGTCAAAAACTCCCTGGATTTTGGTAAATCGTCCGGGGTAAAAATAGTTAATAATTCAACATATTTATACTTTCCATTTTCATTTCTTTGGCGAATTATCTGACCATCTATTTTCTCATAAAGAGGATACATCCTATGCCAAATCCTACTAACTTTACTCGGATTATACTTATTACCTATACTCCCAGTTAATTCTGTTCTCTTGATAAAATTATCTTTATGGAACCATTCAACAGCTAAACTATCGTTTTTATCTTCTGCAATTCTTCCCCAAACTTGCACTCTTTGAGGATGCCAAACTTCACGCCAATTGTTTACATGGTTATTTGTAGATGGTAGATTAAAGTAATTTCTGACAGCATCGGGAATACTCGCCAAGAAAGTCTTGATATTATCCAATTCTCCATTTGGTGCTGTAATACAATAATCTGCTGATTCTGATAGTTTGGTGAACAACCAATGACAACCAATCATCGGTTTATCATCATTAGCAAAATATGATTGATAAAATAAGTCATGATGAACTCTCCGCCATGATTTACCAAAACCACCTAGTAGTAGAGAAAATTTAATCAGGAGGGTAATAAATTCTCTGTCTTGTTCCAAGCATGATTTGACAGCGAAAATATCTAATATTCCTGATTTTAAATTGTAGAGAGGCATTGGTCTAGCTTTTCTACCATTAGAAGAATAGTTATGTTCTTCAATAACTAAAGTTTTAACTTGAAAATCAACACCAAATTTACCAACTATCGAGCCACTTTCTTCACCACCAAATCCACCCCACAGTTCCTTTATTAATCCTTGGGTTGTTTTGTCATCCGTCACCCCTGCTAGTAAACGTAAAGTATGTCCGCGTAATGCTGCTTTAAACATATTCGGACGAAATTCTGTTGTGCCATTTAGTAAAGTCGAAACTATTCCCCGTCCGCTAAGATTTACCGATGCAATAACTTTAGGATTTGACAAAAATATTTTATTTTTATCTTGAATTTTTTCAAATTTACCGTAACCGGCACTAGTTCTCGAACCGATTCCCTCAGATAATGCACGTTCCCAAATTTGTCTAACTAAATTCCAATCTACATAAATATCAGTATTATTTTTAGTTCGGGAAATGCCAAATTTGAACTTTGTTTGATACAGTGATATTTGTACCTTTGCACTACTATTTTCATTACGCATAACTTGACGTTCTTCTTGATTGTGAACAAGATCAAGTAAACGTTTGGGATTCCCCCAGGACATACAGCATTTCCGGCTATTATGAAGTACAGTAGCAGCAACTAGCAAACCAGTTTCTTAAATGTTGAGGATTGATTAAGTCGAGTGCAACTGAGATTAGTTTATCAACCATTTCTGTTGTAGTTGGAG
>NZ_JAYGHG010000016.1:0-91163 GCF_034931085.1 Nodularia harveyana UHCC-0300
TAAATAGCGGTGTATTGAGTTGTTTTCCCTTTGGCTTTGAACTCTAAGACAATCATTTTACGTGGAAAACTTATACGCAACAAATTATATCATATAAAAGTCGCCGTAGAACGGCGAGGCTTTAGACCCAGTTTTTTGGTAATAGTTAAGGAATGGCTAAGGAGTCTGAACACATCCTACGGGATCAGACAATGGCTGGGTTGAGTGAAGGGATGTCTACGACTGGCTACGCCTACGCACTTGCAAATACTAATCTCAAAAAATAGAGTTATACCTACGTTAAGGTACAGTAATGGACTATTTCATTAAATGAGTTTCAAGTTCAGGATATTTAGAGAACAAGCCATCAACACTGGCTAACTTTGCTTGATATTCCAGTGCTGTAGAAATAATCAAGCGGTCAAATGGATCTTTATGGATTTGAGACAACTCCACAGCACGGCAAGCAATTTCCGCCGTCAAGGGAAACAATGTAATATCTGTGGGTTTCAATGCCTCCTGAAACCATTGATTAGCAGCACAGGGTAATTCCAGTCTTCCTCGCTGTTGTGCCAATGCAATTTCGTAGCAAGAAACCACCGAAACACCAACCTGTCCAGCCGTTTCGATAGCTTCTCTCCACCGAGTGGGAAATCGTGCAAAATCTTGAGTAACAAACCAGAACCAGATATGGGTATCGAGGACTATTAATTCAGACATTCCCACTCTTCTTCGTTCACAATAGGACTGATAATATCTCCCAAGGTTTTGCCCTTACCAGCAATAGATGCTGGGGGAGTGCGCCGTTTTTTCGCTGGAAAAGTTTCTTCTATAATAGTGACAATCACACGAGCAGCATTAACTTGGGGCTGTTCCGATACCCATGTTACTTGACCGTTTTCATAAATAGCTTCATAACTTTTTAGCATGGCAATCCACGTCTCATTTACCTTTGCGCTCTCTTATTATAGTTTGGAAGAACTGACAAGTTAGCGCTGTTGCGATCGCACTATTCCATACAAAATCCTAACTCCCGATCACACTCCTCAATCGGCGTTGCTAGTCCTTCTCTAATTGATTCCCTCATCCCTGGTAGTGAGAGAAGATACAGGGTTTCTTGTACAGATGTCCAGTCAGCTTCAGACAATAACACTGCATTGCTTGCTACTTTGTCCTGCAATCACAATGGGTTGATGGGATTGATTTACGGAATCAATTAAATTCTGTAACTGCTGTTGAGCTTCATTGATGGGAATCATAAACCTCCATCTGTCTAAATCTGCTTTTACCAATGTAAATATTTTACTTACAATATTCAAGCGATCGCTACGACTGGCTACGCACTGCTACATCTACTCTATATAGTCCAATTTTCTGTCACTAAACCTGGAACTTTGCCGAAGTCACCAATATTTCGGGTCAATAATACTAAATTACGAGATATAGCGATCGCGGAAATTCTTAAATCCATCGTCGCAATTCTAACTTTTTGTTCTCGCAATTCATCAAATACTGCGATCGCCCCAGCATCAAATGGCAAAATGGGGGCAGTTGCGAAACTTTCTAGAATTTCTAACAAAAGTGTATATCCGCGAGTAATATCGCTATTGGTCTGGGAACGATTGATGAAATTATGAGCGCCAAGCACTTGCTCATGAAAACTAACCACCGATAAGACAAAATCAGTGATTGGGTGTTGAGCCATCCTCATGGTTAATCGGCTAAACTCTGAACTAGAACGACGCTGTAAAAAACTGATGTGATCGGTATCAAGCAGATATTTCACCCTTAATCGTCATCCTCATTAACCGGCTTATCAGATTGACGAAAAGCACGTCCATATTCTAAAGCTTCCAGAAAAACCTCCTCATTAGAGACAGAACCAATGAGTTTTTCTAGCCAGTTCTCAGATATAAGCTTACTTTCAAGTTTATGCTGGAGATCAAAAACCGCTTGTTCAAGGGTATTTAAACGTTGTTCAACAGTTACTTCGTCTAACATGATTTCTCCTTCAATGGTGCAATCCAGGTGTCATTTACCTTTAGGCTCTCTCATTATAGTTTGGAAGAACTCACAAGTTAGCACTGGTGCGATCGCTACGATGATCTACGCCTAAACGCTACAACAAATTCTTCAATTCGTCTTTTGTTAACTGACAATCGCGCAAAATTTGAGAAAGCAATCCAGCCCCTATATTTTCCCCTGAGTGAATAGGAATAACAGTACGCCTCCCATCAGGATGAATAAGAATATGATGACTACCTTTAACCCTGGCCACAGCAAAACCTATTTTTTGTAAAGCCTTGATTATTTCAGTACCTGTCAAACTGGGGAGTTTACTCATACTTGGACTGACACTTTCTGAATACCAATAAACTCCAAGGGTTCACTTTCAGAATTTTCAAGTTCTATACAAAGTTCTATTGCTTCTTGGATACGTTTCATTAGCTCATCTAGGGATTTTGCTTGTGTGTGACAGCCTTTTAGATTGGGGACTGAAGCCACGAAGTAACCATCTGAATCTCTCTCAATAATTACACTGAATTCTTTCACCATATCTCAACTACAGCTAGCTCATAATTGAACTTATTGTATCAAATTCAATTTGTTTGCACACGATTATAAGTATAAGAGTAATAATTACACACTACTTAGTGCTTTGACTTTAGCGATCGCATTTTCAATATCTGGGAGTTTTTGACCGTATTTTTCGGCTGTTTCCAACCATAAGTTTCTCACAACTATCAATTCTTGCAACGTTTCTTCTAAAGTTTCACCTTGTGCTAAACATCCGCGTAAAGCTGGAACTTAACACACAAAACCACCTTCATCACAATTAAATATTCAGATGCTTTCATTATTTTAGCAACATCATTTTTGGGATTATTTAATCCGAGATGAACAGGATTTTATGGTACAGTGTGATTACATTCATTATAATCCTTTCAAACATGGATTATCTGTAAATCCGCAAGATTTGCAGTTTTCAAGTATTCATAAATTTATTTAATAGGGAGTTTATCCTCCGAATTAGGGAGTTGATGTAATTCTCGATATACAATCAAGCGATTTGTACGATTCCTAAATTCGTAGGGTGCGTTAGCGCCAGCGTAACGCACCGATTAAATATCAATAAAAGATGGTGCGTTACATTTCATTAACACACCCTACAAGATGAGCGATCGCACTACTTAAGGTTATAGTGAAAACAAATAGATTACTAATTTAGTAAATGTATGGATGAACAGACTCCAGAACACATAAGTAGAATGGATTGGCGCATCAATAATCTGACATGGACTACAGCCCCATTTACTCCTCCTGGATCATCAACTCCTGTACCTCCTGGAACAGCAGTGACAGAAGCCGCAATAATTTATCATGGGAAAGAAGATATTGGTATTAGCATTCCTAATGCTACTGCATTACTTCTCAATTTGTCCCAAATATCTCATCTACAAGCTGAACAATTGATTAGTAAATGCCTTTCAAATAAGGATGAGTTTAGTCATTTACCAGACAGTGATGTATTTGCATTCTATGAACAAATGATGGCATCAATAGTCTTTGCGTATACTTCATTAGAATCATTTGTGAATGAAGAATTGCCAGATGAATATATTCACATCGTTGTAGATAAAAAAAAATCTCCTAAGAATTATAACAAAGAGCAAATTGAAAGGCATCTAAGTTTAGATATAAAATTAAGAGATGTTCTTCCTGCTGTTCTTAAAATTAAAAGTCTAAAAGATGATAAGACAATATGGGAAGACTTTCAGAAATTGCAAAGTATTCGTCATCGTATTATTCATATGAAAACAAGCGATAGAAATTATAGAGGAGGAGATAAAGACTCAATATGGAATGTAATATTATCTAAGCCTCTAATAAAAACATATGCTACTGCTAAAAATATCATGTACTACTTTCTAAAGTCTAAAAATAAGATACCACGTTGGTTTGATAAGTGTGATTTTTAATATTATCAACTTGGTAGATTATCCAAAATTTTAGTAGAGACGCAACCTAAAACGCCTCTACTTTCTCAGCAGATATCTAAATCACAAAACTTCCCTTCCTAAGAAAGGTTGTAACACTTCTGGTATTTTGATTGTCCCATCTGGTTGCTGATAATTCTCCAAAATCGCCGCCATAGTTCTACCCACAGCTAAACCGGAACCGTTTAAAGTATGGACAAATTGTGTCCCTTTTTTACCAGCTTCCTTAAAGCGAATATCAGCCCGCCGTGCTTGGAAATCAACGCAATTAGAACAACTGGAAATTTCTCGATACTTACCAGAAGAAGGTAGCCATACTTCTAAATCATAAGTTTTAGTAGCCCCAAAACCTAAATCAGCAGTACATAAATTAATGACTCGATAAGGTAATTTTAAAGCTTGTAAAATTGCTTCGGCATTGACTACCAATTTTTCTAATTCATCAAAAGAAGAACTAGGATGAACAACTTTTACTAACTCAACTTTATTGAATTGATGCAGACGAATTAAACCCCGCATATCTCGCCCATAACTTCCCGCTTCCCGACGAAAACAGGGAGTATAAGCACAGTGATAAATTGGTAACTCTTCCGCAGCTAAAATTTCTCCCCGGTAAAGGTTAGTTACGGGAACTTCTGCTGTGGGTATCAACCACAATTCATCATCAGCACATTTAAAACTTTCTTCCGCAAACTTCGGTAACTGACCAGTTCCGGTTAAAGCGTCAGTATTCACTAACAAGGGCGGACTAACTTCTACATAGCCGGCTTCCGTTTGCGTCTTCAGCATAAACTGAATTAATGCCCTTTCTAAAGCCGCACCTGCACCAACCAGAGTTACAAACCGACTTTGGGCAACTTTCACAGCCCGCTCAAAGTTGAGAATACCCATTTTTTCGCCGATTTCCCAATGGGGAATAATCTTCGGGTTTTCAGGTAAATATTCATCCCCCCAGCGTCGGACTTCTTGATTATCATCTTCACTTGTGCCAAGAGGTGTGAACTCACTGGGTAAATTAGGAAGTGCTAGCAGCAGTTGCTCAATTTCGGCTTTGAGGGCTTTTTCTTGGGGTTCCAGTTCACTTAATTGAGTTTTGACGGAGTTACCTTCGTCCCGCAGGTCTTGAATTTCTGGAGATTTAGGATCAGTACCAGATTTAATCTTCTGTCCGACGGTTTTACCAATTTCGTTACTACGGGCTTGGAGTTGACTGCGTGTCCCTTCCAGTTCCCGTTGCTGCTTATCTAAATTTAATATGGGTGCGATGTCGTATTTACCACTACGACTGTTCAAGCGTTCTTGGATTAATTGGGGATTTTCCCGTATTTGCTTAATATCCAGCACAGATTTTTCTTTTGTTTTTTCTCTAGTGTCTTTTTGCCAAAACATCAGCATATACTGATTTTGGCTTGCTTGCTATGAAAGCTATTGTGAATCTAAAGTTCTGCTTTGCCAATTTCGCTAAAGCTAGAAAATCCTATATTAATTCTGATTCTGACTTGCGTTTTTAACTTTTGGTAATGCGATTCAGTAGCCAAATGGAAACTGCTAGTCCTGCGAAGTGGGCTGAGACGGTGTTGATGTTTGCTTGTACTACCAGCATATCTAGACCGCTAATAATCCGGGTGGGGTCAAATAATTGAGTAGTTGCTGCTTGGGGAGATATTGACCTGGCTACCAATGTCCCCACTATGGCTTGTGAACCCAATAATGTGACGAGCATTCCCACTAAATTTATCCACAGTCCCAGGCGTAAAACTTGCAATGTCTCACTTTTACGAGGGCGGTTGCTGGAATTTGAGGATTGTAATTGACTCCCAATTTGGGTGTAACGAAAAGCTAAATAAATACCGCCAGCTAAAATTACTATGCCGCAAACTGCTAAAAATACGCCAAACCCAGTCCCAGGATTATTACTGCTGCTATCTGGTCTCTGACTAAAGATGGCAAACAGCAGGACAATAATGGCAGAAACAACACCTAAGACTAATTGAATCCAAAAGCTAATCCAACCTGTGAGGCGAAAGGTTTTGGCGATCGCGCGGAGAGTAGAGGAAGAAGATGGGCTATCGGAGTTTTCTGACATACTGATTACCAATATCGTAAGGACTTGTTAAATTTAATATCACACTTACTAGATGGGATGTAAGTATTTAGGCTTTTAACCCAGTCCCTGGGATAATTACTGTAAAACAAAGTGTTTATTAACTTTTGCAGACAAAGTGGCATTTTCCTTGTAGAATTTCTTCGATGGTATTTGCTGCTTCAGCACTTCTAACTAGTGTGGCATCACTTGACACTGTGACAGTGGCCAGGCGATCGCTTTAATTGCTCCTCTTTAACACACCTATAACTTGAGTAGGAACGTAATATTTTGCGCTCCTAAAACCTGTATATTCGTCCCGCGACTGAAGCGTGTGGCTAGATTTACAATGTTTACTCTGGCAAAAATCGGCGTAAGTAGTCCTATATCACTGCTTATTTTCTAGTAGCACTATATACTGTTTACCAGGATTGTAGATACCACTATTATCAGGCATTTTTTAGCCATTTACTAAACCATGAAACTTGAGGATATATATCAATTCTTTGAGAATCCTCCGCCAACTTATCTTTGTCAGGAGCTAGCCGTTTGCTACATTTTGTATATTTTATTGCAAGGTGAATCCTACGGAACTGAGTTGATCCAGCGACTGGAAACTGAATATCCCACCTATCGGCTTTCGGATACTGTGCTATACAGTGCGATCAAATTTCTGGAAGATGAAAGGGCTATTACTGGGTATTGGAAGAAACTGGAAGGGCGCGGAAGACCTAGGCGGATGTACCAAGTTTCTCTAGAATGGCAAGAACAATCAGGGAATTTGGCGCATCTTTGGCAAGATTACAGTAAGGGGAGGATAAATTAATGAATAATTGATCGTAAATAGCTCTACTCCCATACAAATAATCATAATTTACTTATGGATAATCCAATTTTACCATCTACCTTACTGCTGACTTTGTTGTTATCAGTGGGGCTGTTTTTCTTTATTCGGGCTTCGACTAAAGACCGGATAACAAAAGCAGAACTTGTCTCTGAACAAGACGAAGCTGCTTTAATGCCAAGAGTTAAGGAGTACTTTCGCTCACGTTCTTATCAAGTAGCCGCAATAGACGGAGACAAAAATCAAGTAACTTTTGAGGGGTTTGTGCAACCGAGTTGGTTTTTAGCTGTGTTTTTAACGCTGCTATCATTTGCGGGTATGCTCTGTCTGGCTTTGGTTTTATCCCTACTTTTTCCTAACTTCGGTACTTGGTTTCTGACATTGGTAATACTTTCACCTTTAAGCGGTATGTTTTATTGGAAAAAATCCGGAAGAGTTGAGACGGTAAGTTTCCAGATAGAAGAAGCTAACCGGGGTGAACTATCTTCTCCAAGCAAAATTACTATTATTGCTCATCGAGACGAACTTATGGAGTTGCAGAGAGCGTTACAGTTACAATCTGCTGAATAGACATAATTTTCCCTACAATATGGCATCGTAGGGAAAAAACTATATCTGCTTACAGAGCTTCTTGGGCAATCCATTAGAGGAGAGCGCAACTCAACTCTCACTGGCGGATGCATTTTGCTCTATTTGACTCCTTTCTGCATCATGTTATGAGAAATCAACTCCTAAAAACCAACATGATTGGACGGGAAGTTGATTTTCCGATTAAGTCGAATTAAGTCCAATTAAGTCTATTTAACTGGACTGGATATCCTGGCAAATCAGTCACAAACTTAAAAAAAACAAAAAATTTTGATAAACTGCGCAACTTTACCAGTTAAATGATGATTGGAACCTATATTCCACACTTTAAAGTTAACCATTTATGTATGATTTAGCGGCTAGCCACAGCCACTGGTTCCATTCCTGCTGGAGATTCTAATGTCCGCAGGCTGGGAAACAAGAAATGGTTTTCCTCTACGTATTGAGCGCCAAACAGCCCCTTTTCTGCCCAGAAATAACGGTCTGTAGTGTGTTCATTTCGCTTTACAAGTAGCAATGCAGGTGGCGCGATTCCTTCAGCTTGAATGAATTTTCTCGCTGCTGTCACAGGTTTTTCTTCGCCACTTTCGATGCTATATTGAGGCACATGCTCTAGAATGCGTCGTCCTTCTTGGCGACGACGACTTTTACGCTTACGTCTTCTAGCCAACTTATTTTCCTCCTCTTTAAAGCCATAGACTGTAGTTATAGCTACAAAATCCGTCGCAATTATATAAGTTCTAGTTCAAAATATCAATACTTTTTAAACTTTTGATACAGAAAACATAATATTTGAAATTGGTAAAGCATATAATCCCCTGGTGCAAACCATTACTGCAAAGATTTAGTTAAGCTTTATTCAAAGAGTGAGAAAAAATAAAGCTACTTTCTTCTATCTTCCCTCAAATTCTGTGATCCTGAGCAAAAGCTAAAAAATGTTAATGTCTGCCAGTTCAGATTTTGTTGCTCTGTGCCGAGAGCAAATAGCACTGCTAACCCAAGGGCTGGGTGCGTCTTTAAGTGTTGTTTACTTAACACAAGAATTGGTAGATGCTCCTGCTGGTGAGGCGAAACTGATTCCTGTGGTAGTTTATCCGGAGACAGCAGTATTACAACCAGGAAAGGAGATGGCGACGGTTGCTGATGTTTTGGTAATTCCTCAACCAGAAAGTAAGTTATTGCAAGCAGGGAAGGGATCACCGATTTCATCGGAGGAGACAGGTAAAGGTGATGCAGAGCCACCAGATTTTTCAGATGAATCTCGGCTGAATAGATACCAAATTGTGCTGCCTTTGATCCATGAAGGTGTGATGATGGGGCTATTGGTGACGGCTAGAGAAGATCGGGTATGGAATGAACAGGAACAAAGCGAAATTCAAAAAATAGCCCAGACGCTGGCGATCGCCTGTATTCTAGATCAACGTCGCGCCTGGTTACAGCATCAACTACATCAACAACAAATTCTCCAAGAACAGCAGCGAGATTTGCTCGATAACCTCCTACACCAGTTTCGTAACCCGTTAACTGCATTACGCACCTTCGGGAAACTGCTATTAAAACGACTGCGACCAGGTGATCCCAACCGCGATGTGGGGGCGAACATCGTCCGGGAAAGCGATCGCCTAGAAGAATTACTCCAAAAGTTCGATCAAGTAATTGACTGGACAGAGGCAGATTTAGCCCCCTTGTCATTAAATGAAAACCAAGATTTTGTGGAAGCAACTGTCCAAAAAGAAACCCAGCCATTGCTATTATTGCCGGGAACAGGAGAGAAAGAAACTGATTGTTTTATAGTTGATTTATTAACACCATTATTAGTGTCGGCTGAAGCTATAGCACAGGAACGCCATCTGCAATTTTTAGTAGAAATTCCTGAAAATTTACCCTTAGTAAAAGCTAATGTCAAAGCCTTACAAGAAGTTCTGAGTAATATTATTGATAATTCTTTAAAATATACGCCTCCAGGAGGCAAAATTGCGATTGAAGTAGGAGCAGAAAAAGCTAACTTTCAAGGAATAATTATTAGTAATACAGGGAAAGGCATTCCCCCAGAAGATCTAGCACATTTAGGAGAACGTCATTATCGGGGAATACAGGCGCAAACGGCAATTCCTGGTAGTGGTTTGGGGCTAGCGATCGCCAAAGAATTAATCAAACAAATGCAGGGTGAAATTGAAATTTTCAGCCCTGCTATTAACTCAACTATGACTTCAGCCAATGCACCAGGAACTACTTTTATAATTTGGTTACCGATGAAAGGAGATGAGGGGATGTGAGATTCTAACTTCCCCATGACTCACAACTATTTGACTGAAACGAGGAATTGTTGATTAATTGTCATTTGTAAATCTGTATTTGGTTCAATGGAGATTAATTCAACACGATCTCTACCAAAGAACAGACCAAATAAACCACCAATCACTGCACCACCCAGGACTTCTTCTGTAGCCACTGCGCGATCGCCTGTAACAGCAGAAACCGCAGCCGCCGCACCACCACCTAACACAGTATTCCGGAGAATTGTATTAGTGCTAGTACCTTTTCTAATGGTTTCAGTTTTAGTAATAACTTCAGAAGACGCATTGATGGGATACTCTTCACCTGTAGTCAAGACTAACTTATCCGCCACAAATTGCGAACCACCTTGAGCCGGTTGAAGTTTTCCGACTACTCGACTACCAGCTGGAATCACAACAGTTCCTTCTTGAGTCACAACATTTTGGTCTACTGTCAGGGTCAAAGGTGCTGTTTCATCCTTGGTGACCAGAATCTTCTCCGCCTGATCATACTTGATAGGAATAGCTGTCCCTTGAGGAATAGTTACAGATATTGCTCCTGTGGGTTGCAGCGCGACGATATAGGGTGAAACAATCGCTGAAGCTTGATTAGAACTGACTAAAGCCTGATAGATAAAAGCTGCTACTTGGGCGCGGGTAGCGGTTCCAGTGGGGTTGAGGAAGCTCACATTCGGATAGTTGACCACAATTCGCTTTTCAGTGGCGGCGGCGATGGGACTACGCGCCCAGTCAGCAATATTAAAGCTATCGCTGAAAGTTTGCAGAGTTGTTTGGGTATTAGCTGTAGGAGAATAATCGAGACCGTTGGCTAAAGAAACCAAAACTTGTTGGCGAGGGATAGCTTGATTAGGCTCGAAACGATTACCGGGATATCCTGATAGGAAACCCTTTGTATAAGATTGTCTAATGGCATTAGATGCCCAAAAATTACTAGGAACATCTACAAAATTGATTCCTTGCCGTTCTGCTTGCTTTGAAAAAGCGCTATCAAGCATGGAAGCAAATTGAGCGCGGGTTACTGGTTCTTCGGGACGGAAACTACCATCAGGAAAACCAGCAATCACACCTCTCTGTGATAATTGATCAATAAATTGTGCTGCCCAATAGTTAGATGAAACATCAGAAAATCTGGTTTGTGCTAAAGATGGTGTGGCTCCAATAAAGGGTGCTACAGTTCCTACTGTGACGCTTACAGCCATCAAAGTTGCAGTTCCAGATTGCCAACGATTTAAATTAAACATTGCTCTTTACTCCAGTAAAATTAATTTGTTTCTCTTATTTTCTTTAGACAATTCGTGGGATTAAAAGTTCCTAAGTTTTTCTCTTTTAATCAGTTGAACCCCAATCTTTGGTAATTTGAAAAATTCATATTTATCCTGTGTCAAATTAATGTTTATATCTGGTATTGGGTGAGTTTATTACAAGTAATAAGGAATTAAACACAGATAAACACAGATGACTTTTACTTCAGACCATTTCTTGATAAAGATGTCTGCTTTGGTCAAATTAAGCATGGCATCTGACAGAAGCGGGATGAATATGAGTATTTCACAAATTAAAATGGGATGGTGCTATATAGTCCGTTTTGGGGCTTGATAGTTAATTAATCATTCCATGAGGAATTACTAATAACAGGAAACTAAAACGAACTTATATATTTACTGAGACGGGAGAAGAATAAAAATAGTTGCCAGTTAATGAAACATTTTTGACTGTTAGTCTCTGAGGATTCAACTATCTATCATCTCTATCTTTTGGTATAGATTAATATTGATAGAAATTACCGTATCAGAGTTCCCATTAGTTAAAGAAAATGGGGTGGAGAAGTTTATCAACGGCGAGGAAACAGGATAAAAAATTAAGCGATCGCCTATAATAGTTACAATGGCGATCGCTTATGAAAGGTAATGCAAATTACTAGTGCAGCTTAGTAGCGGTCTAAAACTAAATTAGAATTAAGTACTAGTCTCAAATCATCTTCAGGTCTTAAAACAAAGACTTCAACTTCTTGCTTCCGTAGGAGTACACTGGCTAAAGCACCAGCCGCCGCACCAGCTACAGGTTCTAAAACTTCAATACTCCGGTTACCTGTAATTAACGAAATAGCACTAGTCGCACCAGCACCAATAGCCGCATCTCTTAAGATTTTACTGCTATCATTTTTACTGATTTTTTCAGTTCTGGTGACTATCTGAGAAGAAGCGTTAATTGGTTGACGACGACCAGAGGGAAACACTAATTCCCGTGATACAAACCGCACACCTCTGATATTCTCCTTATTGGTGTTTCTGTTGTCGAAATATACAGGTTCTAGTCTTCCTACGACTTCCGTATTTCTGGGAATTAGGATGTTTCTGGAACTATCGGTGATATCGTTAGAGATTTTTAAGGTCAGGTCTAATGTTTCCCCGCGATTGACCACAATTTTATCTTTGTCGTATGTCACCGGAAAACTGACGTTGGAGTTAGCGGGAATAGTTACTGTCCGCGATTGGTTAATATTATACTGGGCATGAGCAGGAGCAAAGCTAATGATAGGCATTACAGCAGTGGTGGTAATTGCCATTGCCATAAATGCGGCGCTTCTAGATTTCCATTGCGGAAGGGTAATCATGATTATGCTTGTGCTGTCTGTGGTCTATAAGATGACGATGATTTGTGGCGATTGTTTCTGATTGTGTTGAACCATGACTATAGTCATAGTCGAAAAATTTGGTGATTAAATTGTTAATTTTCGTAAAAATACTGAGTTAAAGACTAGAATAGTGATAATCACATAGCTAAACTATCAAAGAGTGCATCTGTACTGCTAGTTCGTAAAACATTAGATGTGGCGCTATAGCCTGAATGATTCCAGTACAACTTATCCTCAAAAACTTTCTCAGTTACCGTGATGCAACTTTAGATTTTCGGGGTTTGCATACTGCTTGTATTTGTGGTTCTAATGGTGCGGGTAAATCTTCTCTTTTAGAAGCAATCACCTGGGCGATTTGGGGTGAAAGCCGTGCCGGTATTGAAGATGATGTGATTCATTCAGGTGCGAAAGAAGTTCGGGTTGATTATACTTTTCAATGTAATCAGCAGAAATATCAAGTAATTCGTACCAGAGTTCGGGGTGGTACTGGTGCTTTGGAATTTCAAATAGAAACAGCTTCTGGGTTTCGCGCCATCACGGGTAAAGGAATCAGGGCTACCCAAGATTTAATTTTAGAACACATCAAACTGGATTACGATACTTTTATTAATTCGGCTTATTTGCGTCAAGGTCGTGCCGATGAGTTCATGATCAAGCGTCCTAGTGAACGCAAGGAAATTTTAGCAGAGTTATTAAAGCTGAATCAATATGATCAGTTGGAAGAACGGGCGAAAGAAACATCCCGCCATTTGAAAGCTAGGGGTGAGGAATTAGAGCGGAGTTTGGAGTCGAGCCAAATTCAACTACAACAACGGGAAATAACACAGGCTGAAAAAGCGGAATTAGAAGCTCAACTTAACCAACTGCAACAAGTCCAGGCTTTTGAGAATACTCAATTACAAAGTTTGCAAGTTGTTCTGCACCAGCGCCAAAATTGGGAACAACAACTGAATTTTGTCAAACAACAATATCAAAATTTAACTCAAGATGGCGATCGCCTGCAACAAGAACAATCAGCAGTGCAGACTCAACTCTCGGATTTAGAAGTCATCTTAAATCAGGAAACTGAAATTCAACACGGGTTTACAGAATATCAAACTCTCCAAGCTCAAGAAGAAGCATTAGCCACTAAATTCCAAGAATATACCCGTGCAACGGCACAATTGCAACAAAAAAACCAGGAATTAACTAAGCAAATTCACGAACTGGAACGACAACTGCAACAAGTTCAAGGACAATTAACAGCATTAGAACAACAAGAGCCAGAAATTCAGCAAACTCTCAATAAATCTGGTGATGTCGAGGCTGCTTTAGCACAACTTACCGCCGCCCGTCGCCGTGTGAGTGAATTAGATGAACTGCAAATGCAGGTTTCTCCTTTGTTACAACAACGGCAAAATTTGCAAGGTGAACTGGATAGAGTTCAAGCTGGTTTAATAGCACGTCTAGAACAGTTACAAGCGACAGAAAACCAACTCCAACGGGCTTCACAACGTCAACCGCAACTACAAAAAGCAGCGCAAGATTTAGAAGTTCAGATTTCGCAGATGGAGAAAGATAAGGTTTATCTGCAACGAGTGCAGGAAAAAGGACAGGAAAGACGGCATTTTATGGAACGTCTGCAAGCGCAACAACGAGAGTATGAAAGATTATTGGGGGAACTGGAGCAAAAATTACAGATGCTTCGTACCCCCGACGCAATTTGTCCGTTGTGTGAGCGTCCTTTAGACCAACATCACTGGAGTCGAGTGGTAGATAAAACCCAAGCGGAGTATCAGGATACTGAGGGACAATTGTGGGTATTTCGGGAACAAATGGCAGTTTCAGACCGAGAAATCCAGGTATTACGGCAGGAATATCGAGAAATTCATCAAAAGTTGTCGCCCTATGACAGCTTACGAGAACAAAGAGGACAGTTAGCCGCCCAACTGCAAGCTACTAGTGACGCTGAACAACAATTACAACAACTGGGTACTGAAAAGCAACATTTAGAGCGATCGCTACAAGGTAGTAATTACGCCCCTGACAAGCAAGCAGAACTGCGGGAATTAGATCAATATTTACAAAAATTGAATTACAATGAGCAAGACCACGCTCTAGCTCGCAGTGAAGTAGACCGTTGGCGGTGGGCTGAAGTTAAACAAGGGCAAATTAAAGATGCTGCGAAGCGACAAGCTCAAATAACTGCCCGTAAACCAGAATTACAAGGGACAATTTCCCAATTAACAACTCAAATCCAGCAGGATAAAACTGATTCTGACTGCGCTCAAGAAATTGCTCAACTTGAGAAATATATTAGGGAAATTGGTTACAGTTCCGAGGAACATAACAACCTGCGCGTAGCTGTGCGCCAAACCCAATCTTGGCAATTACGTCATCAACAACTTTTATCAGCCCAGCAGCAGTATCCCCTACTCCAGAAACGCTGGCAAGATTTAGAGGTTTCGAGAAAGGAGAGATGGGAGGAACGGGAAAAATTGGTGGCTGAAATTGCCAATATTACCCAAGAGTTAGAGAAGTCAGCCAACCCCACTGAGCAAATTAACGCTTTAGAGCAGCAAATTCACAGCCGTCGCCGGCAACTGGATGAGAAAATCTCGAATTTGGGGCGTTTAGAACAGTTAATGCTGCAATTGGAAGCTCTGCAACATCAGTATGAGCAACAGCAGGAGCAATTAAAAGCTTGTAAGCAGGAACAACGAGTTTATCAGGAATTGGCACAGGCATTTGGTAAAAATGGTATCCAAGCACTGATGATTGAGAATGTGTTACCTCAGTTAGAAGCCGAGACAAATCAACTGTTATCGCGGTTGAGTGCTAATCAATTGCACGTACAATTTATCACTCAAAAATCTGGGCGCAGTAGTAAGGCTAAGAAAAAAAATGCCAAGCTGATTGATACTTTAGATATTTTAATTGCTGACTCTAGGGGAACGCGAGCTTATGAGACTTATTCTGGTGGGGAAGCATTTAGAATCAACTTTGCTATCCGTTTAGCCTTGGCGAAATTATTGGCTCAGAGGGCAGGGGCGGCGTTACAATTGTTAATTATAGATGAGGGCTTTGGTACTCAGGATGCGGAAGGATGCGATCGCTTGATTGCCTCTATTAATGCGATCGCTGGTGACTTTGCTTGTATACTGACTGTCACCCATATGCCCCACCTCAAAGAAGCTTTTCAAGCCCGCATCGAAGTTCATAAAAACCAGGAAGGTTCCCAGTTAAGTTTGTCTATATAGTTAATTAAGTTCCTCCCATATATAGCAGGGAGCAGGCTTGCCCTGAGCGACTTGTACTGAGCGCAGTCGAAGTAAGTCGAAGGGGAGCAGGGAGAAGCCTTAAAACTCTTTAATGACAATGGTTTTATGATCCGTTTGTGTCCTAACCACCTTGGCGGTTGCTATAAAAGCGCAAAGAAGGGTTGTGGGAGTTGACAAACGGATTGAATTTCTGTATAATTTAAACTGATAAGGAAGGACTATCTTTAAGAAAGTCATTATTTTCCTACTCCCCACTTCCTTGCATCTCAGCATTATTCAATACGTTGAATATTATTTATTTTTACCCAACCTTCTTGTCCAGATTGTGTACGAATTTTTTGCCAATTTTGATCCTGACTGTTTTCCAAGACAATCAATTCTTCATTAACAGGAACTCCACCAATTGAGTTAGCCTCTACGCTGGGTTCAGCCCGCACACTCAAACCTGCTGGCCAAGTTACAGTTCCTCGGTAAGCCCCTGGTGGTAATTTTTCCGTGGGTTCTGGAGTAGCTGTCGGGGTCGGGGTTGGAGTCGTTTCTGGGGTAGCTTTTACTTCAGTGGCTTGGGGACTTTGGTTTTGCAAAGAGGGACTATCATTGGCAAAAATAGGTTTATCTGGAGGTATTAAACTCCGATTCATGAAATAGAGGGCAACAGCAGCACCACTACCGATTAAAATGGCGATCGCCAAGAGAAAGCCTAGTATAAACTTAAATACATTAGAAATCGTTTGCATCAGATCATCACCTCATCACCAATAATCAATAGTAGTGTATGGTGAAATGTTGAATATTTACATTTAATAGAATTAATTACCTGTGTCATCCCAGTTGTGGATAAATGCGTTAACTTAGCTTACCAAAAGTATCACTTAATGGACTCTGCTTTGAGGCTAACCGCGCTCTTCCAGATGCAGCCCACTCTTGTAGTTGTTGAATTTGTTCCACAGCTGTACGCGCCAGGGGGATAATTTGACTAGCAGCTTCCAGAACATCATCGGTAGTAAAATCACGGTTTTGGCTAAATCCGATGTGCATGGCTTCAATCAAGGTTTGCTCAATTTCAGCCCCAGAAAAATCCGGTGTTTCATAAGCTAGTCGGTCAATATCATAACCTTTCAAATTATGAGGGCGCAGTCGGGATAAATGAACGTTAAAAATCGCTTTTCTCTCGTCTTGGGTAGGTAAACCCACAAAGAAAATTTCATCAAATCGCCCTTTACGCAACATTTCCGGCGGTAGGGCTTGGATGTCGTTAGCGGTGGAAACCACAAATACAGGTGAGGTTTTTTCGGCTAACCAGGTAATAAAAGTCCCAAATACCCGGCTAGCAGTACCTGCATCACCTTTAGCACCTAGTCCTGAAAAGCCTTTATCGATTTCATCAATCCAGAGAATGCAGGGGGCGAGGGCTTCGGCGACTTGAATCATTTGGCGGGTGCGGGATTCTGATTCACCGACTAAACCACCAAATAATCGTCCCACATCCAGGCGTAATAGGGGTAAATGCCAGTGATGGGCGATCGCCTTTGCTGTTAAAGATTTACCAGTACCTTGAATACCTAATAACATTAAACCACGGGGGTGCGGCAATCCGTACTGGCGGGCTTTATCTGTAAATGAACCGCCCCGACGCAGTAGCCATTCTTTGAGGTTATCTAGTCCCCCTATATCAGAAATACGCTCAGTAGCGGGGTAAAAGTCCAGAATTTGGGTTTGGCGGATAGTTTGGCGTTTTTCCTCCAAAACTAAGTCTACATCCTCTGGTTGCAATTCTCCGTGGGAGGCGATCGCTCTGGCTAAAACCCGCCGAATCCTTTCCATAGACAGCCCTTGACAAGAGCGCACCAAGTCATCGAGAATTTTTCCAGAAAGGGAATTGTTACCAGTGCTTTGTAGTAAACGTTCCACCTCAGTTTTAATTTCTGGTGCTGCGGGTAAAGGGAACTCTACCACTGTGAGAATTTCGGTTAAATCATCGGGAATAGCAATCCGGGGCGATAGTAACACCAGATTTTTGGGTTGGGATTTCAGCAGTCTGGCTAAATTGCGAAGTTTGCGGGCGATCGCCACATCATCTAAAAAGCGATGATAATCCCGTAAAATCAAAACAGCCGGTGCTGACGCTGGTAACTTTTCCACAAATTCCAAAGCTTGTAAGGGGTTACGCTTACCAAATCCCGCATCATTGGGGTTTCCCTGGTAGCCATCTACAAAATCCCAAGTATAGACAGGGCGATTACCTTGGTTTGCGGCTTCTTCCCGAATAGCAGTTTCTACCCGTTCCTCCTCATAAGTAGGAATATAAATTAACGGGTAGCGGGCGCGTAGCAGCAATTTAAATTCTTCACGAAAATTCATAATTTTAATTCGTAATTCGTAATTCGTAAAAACATCTAGGTTGCATATTTAAATTACATTAAACTCTTGTGGGGTAGGCATCTTGCCCATGTTATACATTAAATGCCGATTCCTTAATTTCTCTTGTGTAGTGAGGATGATTAGTTAATTATTTTAAAATTAATTATTTAGTTTTATTCAAGCATATTTTCAACTCTTCTGAAAGTCCGCATAAGGATTCAGGCTGATTTTTAATTAGCCATTCTGTAATCATAGGGGAATGTTTAGTTTTTCTAAATTCTAATTTAGAGTCACATAATTCTCGGAATATAGCTTCAAGAACCTTTGCGCCATGAACCTTCAACAACCAATTATCATCTAAAATTTCTTCTTTTTTTACCCCTTGAAGCAAATATTCCTTTTCTTTCGTAATTCTATCAAGATGTAGATATTGCTGAACTTGATTGCTGGTTATAAGTTCTTCTAACCATGTAGCTTCTTGATTAATTATGGCTGATATTGCCTCTGGAACTAAAAGATAATTTTCATACATTGGTAGTTGTAAAAATTTTACACCTTTCTTCTCTAATTCTTGAATCTTCCTTTCTGTCTTACTTTCTCTATCAAAGATAAATCCCATAGCTGTGGGAAAAAGACTTGCTCCCGTTGTCAGCTTTTGGTAAATATCAAAAACAAGATCAGAGCGTTTTCCATCCAAGAGTGCATCTGTACTGTGAACTGATAAAATTTTAGTACCCATCAATGGTATTTTTAATAAGTTTTCTATTATCAACGGAAAACATTTTTCTTCAGTTTGACCTTCTACCCAAAGTATATTATCAGCACCGAAAACATCAGATAGCCTAACTCCAAGATCATCTAAAATAGCATTTTGTGATTCTATTTTTTTTGAATCTATGACCGAAGCTTTTGTTTCACAATCTTGATATTGCAACTTGATAATATTAGATGGATTAGCTGCTGTGATAATTTCTGGTGAATGAGTAGCAATAAAATATTGATGCTGGGGAAATTGTTTAATAATTTCTATAAGTTTTCTCGCTGCACCTGGATGTAAAAATGATTGTGGTTCATCAATAATTAATGTTCTAGGTTCTTCTGAAGAAACCAGGATATATAAAATTGCTAATACTTGACCAACTCCACTTCCACAAGAAGATAGAGGAAGTGATAAATCATCTCTATTGAGTTTAGGGTCTAAATTCCAAACCATTATTTCGACATTAGAGTCCTCTTTTTGCACTACGGAAATCCATTTAATTTCAGGTAAAATAATTGAAACTAATTCATTAAATTGAGCAAACATCCCTGGGATTCTACCTTGCAAAATAAATAATACTTCGGCAAGATTGGAGGCATCTGATTTTAGTTCATGATTATTTTCAGCTTTGCAACTATCTACATTTAGTCGTTCAGCTTTAAATCTATAAATACGATTATAAAATATCTCAAACATTTTATAAACTATATTTTGGTAGATATATACTATGCATTCAACAAGTCTTACTGTATCAGCATCTTCTTGTTTGGTAATATTGAATGAAAAAGAACATCCTTCAGGACTTTTAAATTTAAGTTTATAAAAATCATCACCATTAATACTTGAGATTAGCTCAAATGAATTAGAATTAGGTAATACCTTAAACCTATTATTATTTATTTTTATGTCAGAAGGTAGAAATATTTTTATTTCCCAAAAATATAGAACTTCTAATGTATTTTTAAATTTTTCAAATGCTTCATCCATATGCATATGCATAAATTCATCTTTAGGGTTTTCTTTCAAACTATTATATTTATATTCAGGTCGAATTAAAAATACTTTGCTTAGTTTTGATATTCCAATATTAGGAGACCAATCGTTTATAAAATTCCGTACTTCTTCTGTGCTAATTTGCCAAATAATTTCTACGCTAGATTTTCGCTTTTGTATTCTAGAAGTCTTATTTGGTAGTGTTTTTATACTTTTATGAGGATGACTTTCAAAATCTAATGTCAGTAATTCCAGTAATGATGTTTTACCTGCATTATTTCGCCCAACAATTATATTGATACCTGGAGTAAATTCCATTAAACCAGAGTCGAGATATGACTTGTAATTAAATGCTTGTAGCTTTTTGATAAACATTTTGTATCATTTATTTACTGAGTTAATTGTATCACTGGTAATTTAACTTAATTTAGGAATTTACTTTAAAAAACCCGATTCCTCACAGAAACCGGGCTTATTGGTGAATATTTTAAATTAGCTGGGTAAACTACTAAATCGTTTCTCTGGTTCATCACAAAAACTAACATCTAACACATTTAGTTACCCCGGAAGTTGCTTTTTCAACGCTTCCAAAGAAGCCCAACGACTATCAACAGGCTGCTCAGAAGCCTCAGCATCATCACTCAAAATACCTGCACAATTAAGGTTGCAAAGCTGACGATGAGGTAATGCTAAACACATCTGCTCATATAACCATTCACTGGGATAAAAATAACCATCTGGTGATATGGTTTCCACTAAATCTTCCATCACCACTTCCCGTTCTAAAGGTAAATCCTGTAATTGATGATCAGGTTCATCTAACCAAATAACTTCTTTGGTATTCACCATCAAACGATGATTATATTGCTGCAAACAACGGTTACAAGTACAAGTGACAATTGTTTCTGCTTCACCAGAGATACCTAAGTAATTACCATGATGCTGCACTCGCAAGCGACCACGAACAGGTGTTAAGCTTTCTAGACCAGGGAGAAACTCTTCAACTGGAATTTCCTCTGTCCTCTCTGGGGCTTTGGTGAGCTGCGGAATAAAAATTGCATCCATAGGATTTTGATATAATAACGAAAATATAGGTTTTACTATCAGCATTTCTGCTAATAAGGGCATATTGTAGGATGAATAGCGATCGCACATCCTTGGTGATTAGCAGGCAAGACTTGTACTAAACAGTTCAATAAAATCACTGTAACACTTGTAGAAGTATGCCTGCTACACAAGAAATTTGGGAATATTTTTTTATGTCTTACTCCCTAATACAAACCTACTTTAACTCCCATTATTCAGTCGCCGTCGCTGGACAAACTACTAAATAACGGTGTGGCTCTCTCCCACGGCTAAAGGTTTGCAAATCTGCACATTCTTGGAAGAAAGAGTGGATTTGCCGTCTTTCTGCTGAACTGAGAGATTTTATTTCTACTTCTTGTCCAGAAGCTCGGACTTCATCTGCTGCGGCTACCGCCATTGAATGAATTTCGGCTTGTCTTTTGACACGGTAGCCATTTAATTCAATGGTATAAAAAGCTTGTTCTGCTTCAGGTAAGCTGAGGTTTAGTACCGAATTAGCTAAATACTGAATCGAATCAATAACAGAACCTTCAGGGCCAAGTAAAATTCGGATTTGTTCCTCAGTTAGGTTAGTTTGATCAATCGTCAACCAGTAGCTATCTATTTCTGGGGAATTTTCCAATTGAGGCGGGTCAATTTCTAGATTCCCCTTAGTTTCCGCAGGTATTCCTGTTAATTGCAGCAGGGTTGTTAACCACTGCTGCCCTCTTTCCATCGGACTTTCCACCATCATCAACCTGTAGTCTTTTTCTTAGAACTCTTTGGCTCAAATGGTAAATTTTTCGTTTCTGCTGCTACTTCTTTCTCTTGTATGGCTACAATTTCTTGTAGTCCCTCTGGTAGAGGTTCACGTGAGAGAACATAGGTTTGAGCAGTTTGGAAAATATTCCCAATTACCATATACATCAATACCCCAGCTGGTAGAGGGAAGAAGAAAAACATTCCCGAAAATATAACTGGTGTGATTTTGTTAACTGTATCTTGTTGTGGATTTCCACCACTGGAATTTTGCCCGGAAATCATTTGGCTGACGTAAAGACTAACCCCGAAAAACAAGATCATTGAGACAATATCCCAATTAATTTCTCCGTCAGGATTTGTCGCACCAACTCTACCTAAAGCTTGAATAAACAAAAATCCTTTTTCTGCTGCTAGTCCAGGGATTGAACCTTGAATGGTCACATCTCCTGGTTCTAAGGCTTCTACATTGCCTTCAGCATCTATTTTGATTCTTTCCTCGCCCTTAGTGACTGTCCATTGTGGGACTAAGTTATTTTCTGGGTGTTCTGCTAACAGCGCCTGAAATGGTTTGCCTTCTATGGTCTGATATTGAATCTTAGTTTTTTCTCCTACGGCTAATTTGTTACCGCCAGGAAGAATAGCTGTGACGCGAGCGCGTTCCCCATCAGCAATATAAATACTTTGCGGAGAAGTAGCAAAGGCTTGGGGTTGAATGCGTTCAATTTGCTCAGAGGGCAAGACTTGCAAGTTAACACTGTAGTTTACACCAGCGAAAGGTGACCCCCGCAATGTGGCAAACAGCGCTAATAATACTGGCATTTGCAGTAATAGGGGCAGACATCCTGCTAATGGGTTGCCAAATTCTTTTTGGACATTCACCATTTCCTCTTGCTGCTTTTGCGGATTATCCTTATACCGCTCTTTAATTTCTGCCATCCGCTTCTGCATGAGAGGTTGTACAATTCGCATTTTCCGCATATTACGAATTGAACCAGCACTCAGGGGATAGAGCGCGAAGCGGATTATCAATGTCAAGGCAACGATGGCCAATCCATAGCTAGGCACAATTCCATAGAAAAAATCTATGATTGGCAGCATCACGTTGTTTGAAAGAAACCCGATACCAAAATCCATTATTCTGAATTTAACCTGAGCTACTGTAAACTTAACTGAATCTAATTTATCTAAATCACGATTCCTATATGACTATCCTACGCTACGGATAGCCGAATGGGGAAGAAGAAGCAGGGGGGCAGGGGGCAGGGGGCAGGGGAGAAAAAAATAGGACTTTAAGTAGAGTGAATAAGTGCTATTTTTTTTGAATTTTCCCTTGCGCCGGTGTTTCCTACTCCCTATCATTTACTAGCAGCATCGCTATATAGGGGATTTCTAGCTGTAACTCTTTCATTGATGTAGTCATAAGTCTCGCGGAAGTTGGGAACAGCCCGCATTTCTAGGCGACTACCATTTCTGAGGGTGATTACCATGTCTCCCCACAAGCCAATGCCACGGGGAACTTTGACGATTTTGACAACTTCTGAATAAATGATATCAGTGCGATCGCGTCCTCTCCAACCTCCCATAACCGAAATTCGGCGGTCGGTGATGCGGAAGCGTAGCCATAATGCTCTGACGATTGCTCCAACTGTCAGTGGTAATCCGATAACAGTTATTCCAATCAATGTATTGAGGATTAAGTCCCCAATGTGGGGGCCGCCCTCATAATAAACTTCTTCACGAATGCCCATTAAATACCTCAGCTTTTACCAACAACTCTTCTAATTCTTGCAGAAATTGTTGGCTTACGCACTTAGATTCTGCTGCTGTTGGTTTGACAACGATAACTACCCGCCAGCCTGGGTTCAATTTTGGTAACAATTGATGCAGCCCCTGTGTAATTTGCCGTTTAATTCGGTTACGAATTACTGCTCTTTTGCTGACTTTGGTGCTGATGGAAACGCCAAATTTGCTGCTGCATAATGGTTGGTCATCGGTTGCAGTATCCAAGGAAGGCTTTTTTAAACCTGAAGGACGTAAAGCTCTCAAGATAAAATGAGAACTATGACGACGAATTCCTTCCCGGAAAACTGCCTGAAAATCTTTTCGTGATTTTAATCGATTTGCTTTGGGCAAAGCCACATCTGTTCTTTGTGCTGGAAATTTCCTAAACGCTCAGACGATGACGACCTCTTTTTCTCCTAGCCCGAATGACGTTTCTTCCGGTTGGTGTCTGCATTCTGGCACGAAAACCAGAGGTTCTTTTTCTTTTACGGCAGGTGCCGCCCAGGGTTCTCTTCATTCCGTTCTCCTCTTAGGCGATTTTTATAAAAAGTTACAATCTGTTATTATATCACTACAACAGCTAAAAATAATTAATATTTTTTAGGCAGATAGGGGTTGGGGGTGACGTTATTGGAGAGCAAGCCTACTGACGGAACATTAAAGCAACGCTTTCTTCCCCACTCCCGTTCTGCTTCTCTGTATTGCTTAAGAAATACTAGATATCCACAAGCCAGGTTCCTATATAACGCAGTATTGGTACATCTCCAGGAGCGAGAATCTGGCAGTTAAAGTGATACATCCCGCCAAAATTCGGGGTTTTCATGTTAGATAACACTAACTCAACGTCTCCTCCTGCTGGTACTGGCTCTTCAGGAAAAATTTCCAATAGGTGGGCTTCTTTATTCCACTTCACCTCATTCAGAGCAACTTTTTTGCCTTTCACTTTTACTTCAATTTCTTTGGGGTCAAAACTTCCTTCGTAATAATCTGGGTAGCTAATGGCAAACTGAGCTGCTGCTAACTTCATTTTTTTAGCTGGTATTCTGAGTCTCATTCGATCCCAGCTATTAGCTCGTCCACCAAAATCAAATCTGTAGGATAGCCGATTTTCGCTTTTGACACCGCCAAATAGTATTAGTCCTTCTGAGCTATGGGCTTGATTCATCACTGGAAATCCAGCGAGTAAAGAACTAGTGACGGCTAAAGCCGAAAGAAGTATGAGAGGCAATTGGCGCTTAGAATCGGTAAATTTTAACTTTTGCATAGTATCGGCTTCCTCTACCAGAAAATATGTTAATAAAAGTCTTTGTAACTAAACTGTAATACTGACACTCCAAAGATTGACGTTACACGCAAACAAAAAGTGCCATCAGCCTGAAAATCTTGAGTGTTGGTGAAATTAGTAACAAATGAAACTCTAGTTTACGTAAACGTTTTTACCAGGAACTTGGTAAGATATACCCCATATAGAAATACATTTGGGATTTAATTTTGTTTCTAAATATGTATAAATCTATCTTAATATAAATTGTTTGTAATAAAAATTGATCTGTCTAGTCAGCGATCGCCGATGAACTTGAGATAGATTAATGAAAATGAGCTTGATTGAAGGTGGCAATCATTCAGAAATTACTTGGAAACTATCAAGCCAAAAGAATACGTGAACAAAGAATACTAAAATTTTGCAATCCCTAAAACAATCTAAAAACAAAGATGCAAATTTGGTAATCAATTTAGGATTTGCAATATGTAAACCTATTTGTAACTATCAGCAAGTGTGACATCTGCAAGGGAAAAGTGAGGCTGAGACTGGAAAATTGAGATTATTAAAGGCAAAGTTCAATTCACCAGAAAAAGCGATCGCAGACAGTTACTTCCCTCAAGGTTAAATCAAGGGAAAATCACATATTCCCCACAGAAAGAGGTATTTATCTCCAGGAGATTTCATGAAAATAGCAGTTGCTAAAGAAATTGAAGTTTGTGAACGACGTGTGGCGTTAAACCCTGACACCGTTACCCGATTAATCAAACAAGGTTTGGAAGTATGGGTAGAAGCAGGTGCGGGAGAACGCTCTTATTTTAGCGATTCTGCCTACGAAGCAGCAGGAGCCACAATTATCAGTGATACTGCTAAATTATGGGGTGAAGCAGACATTTTGTTAAAAGTTAGCCCACCCCAAGAGCGCGAAAATGGTGGGTCTGAAGTGGAATTACTCCGAGAAGGATCTGTATTAATTAGCTTCCTTAACCCCTTGGGAAATCCCGTAGTAGCGCAGAAACTGGCAAGTCGCCAAATTACAGCCTTTAGTATGGAGATGATCCCCCGGACTACCAGGGCGCAAAGTATGGATGCTTTGTCTTCCCAAGCTTCACTCGCAGGTTATAAGGCTGTATTAATTGCGGCTGCGGCCTTACCGAAGTATTTTCCTATGTTGACAACAGCCGCCGGTACTATTGCCCCAGCTAAAGTATTTATTATGGGTGCTGGTGTCGCAGGATTACAAGCGATCGCCACAGCTAGACGCTTGGGTGCAGTGGTGGAAGCCTTTGATATTCGTCCCGCAGTTAAAGAAGAAGTCCAGAGTTTAGGGGCTAAATTTGTCGAAGTCAAACTAGAAGAAGAAACCACCGCAGCAGGTGGTTATGCTAAAGAAATTTCCGAAGCTAGTAAACAACGTACTCAAGAAGTTGTCGCCGAACACGTTAAAAACGCCGATGTGGTGATTACCACCGCCCAAGTACCAGGGAGAAAAGCCCCACGGTTAGTCACAGAGGAAATGGTGGCACAAATGAAACCCGGTTCGGTAATTGTAGATTTAGCAGCCGATCAGGGTGGTAACTGTGCTTGTACCGAAGCAGGTAAAGATATTGTCTGGAATGGGGTCACAATTATTGGACCGATCAATTTACCCTCATCAATGCCGATTCACGCTAGTCAGTTGTATTCTAAGAACCTCACATCCTTGGTGCAATTATTAGTCAAGGACAAAGCCCTACAGGTAGATTTTGCAGACGACATCGTGAATGCGGCTTGTATTACCCACGCCGGAGAAATTCGCAATCAACGGGTGAAAGATGCGCTAGAGGCTTTGGGTTCTCAGATTGGAACACATTAATTAACCACAGATCAGAGTTTATTTGTCTGGATTTGCGGTGATCAACAGGAGTTTTTATTTCATGACAGAAGCGTTACTTGCTGCTTTGTTTGTGTTTGTTTTGGCATCTTTTATTGGCTTTGAAGTCATCAATAAAATCCCACCAACTTTACACACACCCTTAATGTCTGGTTCTAATGCCATTTCAGGGATCGCTGTATTAGGGGCGATTGTGGCTGCTGGTGCGAAAGATACTAGTATTTCAGTCATTCTCGGTTTAATTGCTGTGGTGTTAGCGACGGTTAACGTTGTCGGTGGTTTTCTCGTCACAGATCGGATGTTGCAAATGTTCAAGAAAAAGGAAGTTAAGGCGTGAGCGATTTTCTACCAACTGGGATTCAGCTGACGTACTTAGTCGCTGCATCGTTATTTATTCTGGGTTTAAAAAAACTCGGTTCCCCAGCCACAGCGCGAAATGGTAACGTGATTGCTGCTGTAGGAATGCTGTTGGCTATTGTCGCCACACTGTTAGATCAGCAGGTGTTGAACTATCAAATGATTTTGGTCGGCTTGGCTATTGGTGCGGGTATTGGGGCGATCGCCGCCTACAAAGTCCAAATGACAGAAATGCCCCAAATGGTGGGTTTACTCAATGGTTTAGGTGGTGCAGCTTCCGCACTCATCGCCGTTGCCGAATTTTGGCGGTTAATCGCCGCATCTGAACCCATACCGCTAGATGTCAACATTTCCATTTTGCTGGATGTGTTAATCGGTGGTGTCACCTTAACAGGTAGTTTTATCGCCTTTGCCAAATTGCAAGGTTTAATCAGTGGTTCCCCCATTAAATTACCTTTCCAGCAACCATTTAACCTCTTGCTGCTGATTGGTTATCTAGTCGGTAGCGCCTATTTAATCATCACACCCGATAGCTTACCCATATTCTTCGGAGTCGTGGGAGTTTCTTTACTATTAGGTATCATGTTCGTCCTTCCCATCGGTGGGGGGGATATGCCTGTGGTAATTTCCCTGTTAAACTCCCTATCTGGGATAGCCGCAGCCGCAGCCGGGTTTGTGGTCATGAACAATATGTTGATTATCGCCGGCGCATTGGTGGGGGCTTCTGGTTTAATCCTCACCCAGATTATGTGTAAGGCCATGAATCGTTCTCTGTTCAGCGTCCTCTTTGGTGCTTTTGGTGGGGCGGTTGCTGGCGGCGCTGGTGGTGCTACAAGTGCTACAGGCGATCAAACTGTCCGTAGCATTGATGCTGAGGAAGGGGCGATGATGTTGGGTTATGCCCGTAGCGTCGTTATTGTACCTGGTTATGGGATGGCTGTTGCCCAAGCCCAGCATACTGTGCGAGAATTGGCAGACCAGTTAGAACGCATGGGTGTTGATGTTAAGTATGCCATTCACCCTGTCGCGGGAAGAATGCCAGGACACATGAACGTGTTATTGGCTGAGGCCAATGTGGCTTACACCCAGTTGTATGACATGGATGACATCAATCCTCAATTAGAAGCTGCGGATGTGGCTTTGGTAATTGGGGCTAATGATGTAGTAAATCCGGCGGCGCGTAGTGATATTAATAGTCCAATTTATGGTATGCCGATTTTGGAAGTAGATCGGGCAAAGCAAACAATTGTGATTAAGCGCGGAATGAGTACAGGTTTTGCCGGTGTAGATAATGAATTATTCTACAAAGAAAAAACCACTATGCTTTTTGGTAGCGCTAAGGATATGGTTTCTAAGTTGGTTTCGGAAGTGAAGCAGCTTTAACAAACCTCCCAGACGCGGAGGAAGTGAAGGAAGAAAATAATTTAGATATATGGCTTGTCTTGGGGGTGTGATGCTTCTGAGGCAAGTTTTTTTTAGGAATTTTTCTGATGTAAAAAACAGATTCAAGGAGCTTTAGATGTTAGTCTGGGCGTAAAATTGGGTAATTTATAAATATAGTCACTTTATATAGGACTACTATTTGATTATTGAACAAACACGTAGGGTGTGTTAGCGGTAGCGTAACGCACCAAAGCCTTAATAACTGCGTCTCTGTGGTTAGTTATTCCGTAATTTCTGCGTAAGTCCTAATATAGTCACTTTATATATTTAGCGATCAATTAATGAATATTTCTGACTCTGAAATTACTTTAGAATCTTTGGCGGCGCGGATTTCCCAGTTGGAAGTTGAACAGAATATCCGCAGAAAAAATATTGCTTGGTTAAAACAGTATTTTGATCAGTTGAAACAAGATTTTCAGGAAAGACCAGAAATACATAAATTAGAATTGCTGCAAAAAGAATTTATAGTTTTAAATGCACAATTTGCTGAGTTCCAACAATCTCTCAATGATTCACAAAATTTGGCTGAAGGTGCAGATAATTGTGACGCTTCAACTGCGGAGAATAATTTAGATGATACTGAGGTTATCAAGCAGTTTTTTGAGAGAGTCGAAAAGCAAACCAGTCAGCAGAGTTTGCTAGTAGAGATTACTAATCCTGAAAATCCTGAAATTGTGGTAAATGAAGCAGAATCAGAAAATGATGTTGCTGAAAATGAGCCAGAAAATCAAGCTGATTTTACTAATTTGGAGTTTCAGCTTGAGCGCATAATGTGGTTAGTTAACAGAACTTACGCATCCGATTTAGAAAGTCAGGATATACCTATTGATGGTACAGAATTTTGGCGGCTTTATGAAGCTGGAGAACGAGATTTTAGCAATTGTAATTTAGCTAGAATCAATTTGAGTGGAAAAACCCTGCAAAAGATTAATTTAACTCAAGCTAACCTCAAAGGTGCAAATATTCGTGGTGTTAGCATAATTTCTGGAGATTTCAGTGCTGCAAATCTTCAAGATGCAGATATGAGTAAAGCTAGCTTAAATAACACAAAATTGAGTGAAGCAAATTTTGATAATGCTAATCTCCATCAGATAAAATTCATTTCTACAAGCCTAGAAAATGTCAGACTCAGAAAAGCCAACCTAGTGGGAGCCTATCTTAATAATACTAACTTGAGTGGAGCTAATTTGAGTGGAGCTAATTTAACTGGTTTAAATTTGAGAAAACTTAATTTAAGTGGAGCTAATTTGAGTGATGCTAATCTGCAAAGTGCTAACCTATTGGAAACAAACCTGGAAGGAGCAAAGCTTGCTGGTGCTACCATGCCAGATGGTACAACTCATGATTAAATTTTAACCGATTGCATTCAATGTGTGTTTCTCTGTGTTCTCTGCGCCTCTGTGGTTAGTTAAAAAATTTCTAATTTGTAGGCTGGGTTGGTGGTTGTCAATAACATAAATTTCAGGAGAATGGTGGGTCACGCTGCGCTAATCCACCCTACTGTTTAATAGGAATTTCTATGAGAAACTCACAACCCTTACCTGGCTGAGAAACACACTCAATTTTACCACTATGTTTTTTAACAATAATATCGTAGCTAATAGATAAACCCAAGCCAGTACCTTTACCTGGTTGTTTGGTGGTGAAGAAAGGTTCAAAAATGCGCGATCGCAATTTTTCAGGCACGCCAGAACCATTATCAAAAATCCGAATTAAAATATTCTTATCGGCTATTAATTCTGTCCGAATCGAAATTTTTGGATTGTGAGTTGTTCTACCATCTGTAACAGATTCTTGCAAAGAATCGATAGCATTATTAATAATATTCATAAATACCTGATTCATCTGGGCTGCATGACAGGATAATCGAGGTAAATTACCATATTCCTTAACTAATTCCACAGCAAAAGAATTACCTTGTGGTTGCAGACGATGTTTTAAAATTAATAAAGTGCTATCAATACCTTCATGCAAATCAACAGGCTTCATTCCTGATTCGTCAATCCTCGAAAAAGTGCGTAAAGACATAACTAATTCAGATATCCGCTCTGCACCTGTGAGCATAGAGTTAACGATTTTTGGTAAGTCATCAATAATAAAATCTAAATCTAATTCTGGGAATTGTTGTTTAACTTCATTAATTGACTGGGGATACTTTTGTTGATAAATACCCAGTAATTTAAGTAAATCCTGAGTGTATTGATTAACATAGGTTACGTTACCATAAATGAAGGTAATAGGGTTATTAATTTCATGTGCTATTCCTGCAACTAATTGTCCCAAACCTGCCATTTTCTCACTTTGAATTAACTGGCTTTGAGTTTGTTTTAATTCTTTAAGGGTCTGTGCCAGTTCTTCTTTTTGACGTTGGGTTTCTTGTAGTAATTCTGCTTGCTGAATTGCTACCCCTAATTGAGTGCTAATTTGAGTCAGTAAATAAACTTCATCTTCTTCCCAATTCCGGGTTCCAGTGTTTTGGTATACTGCTAGCAAGCCCCAAATTTTTTGACCGTGGTAAATAGCCATGATCACATAGGCTTTTGCCTGATAGCTTTCTAATATTTCAATGTAACAGTCGCTGAAACCTGCACTATAAATATCATTACAAATACGATAGACTTCACCTTTAGTAAAGTTTCCACCTTCTGTATCTTTTAAATATGTGTCTATAGCAGGAATTTGCGCTAATTCTTTTGCGGTACAGTCACTAACATTTTTACTTATTTTTGGGTTTTTAAATTGCTCATCTACAACGGAAATCCAGCCTTCACCTACAGATTCAAAGGTAAATTCACCACTCCAATCGGGATTAAAGCGATAGATAGATACACGGTCAGCATTTAACAATTGCCGGAGTTCATGTGTAGTAGTGTGGAAAATACTTTCCAAGTCCAGGGTTTGACGAATTTTTTCTATAGTTCTGGCGATGGTTTTTTGCCATGTGACTGATTTTTCTCTGGCTTGAGCTTCTGCGATTTCCGTAGATTGAATTTGTACTTTTTTTAAGTAATCTGCTTGCTGTAAAGCTATGCCAAGATGTTCAGAGATGAGTTGAACAAATTCAATTTCTGAGGTTTTCCATTGTCGGGGGCCATGACAGTCATGAATACACAGCAATCCCCATAAATCCTGACCTTTTATCAGTGGAGAAGCTATATTAGCGCGGACTTGAAAGGCTTCTAACATTTGGACATGGCAATTATTTATCCCAGCCCCATAGATATCAGTGATGACTTTGATTCGACCTTGCTGATAGAGTGCAGCAAACTCACTAGCAAAGCAATTATCATGGACTTTGACTTTTAAGGCTGAACTCCATTCCGAGGAGACATCTTCATAAATAAATTCTCCTTCCCATCCCAATTGAGGATAAAAGCGAAATACTCCTACTCGATCAGTATTTAAGAGTTGGCGCAGTTCAGTGACTGTGGTTTTAAAAATTGCATCTATGTCCACACATTCACGAATGCGGGAGATTACTCCAGATAAAGCTTTTTGCTTATTTTTAGGAGATAGAGGTAATGTCATGTTAGACCTCTGTTATTATTTTCTGAAGTTCAGTGAAAATGCTGCTATCTGGGAGATTGTTGGCACGTCTATATTTTAACCTAATGGAGAACTACCCACCCTGAAGAAACACGGTGGGATTTAGTAGCTATTAGTTGAGGGGATAGTTATAGTCTATTTTACTACTTGGTTACCATGACTGCGAGGATCATTTTGACTGTTTGTGGGTGTCACTGGTGCGCTAAATTGGGAAACTTCGCCGCTAGTTTGAGCATAAGGTAAAGATACACCAGCAATTAAGGCTTCTAAGTTACTGGCCATGACTGTGTGGGGTTGGTCTCCGATGGTTTGGGCGATGGTTTCGCTATTTTTAGTTAAAAATACAAAGTTGGGAATGCCATCTACTCGATATTTCAGCATTTCTGGTAGCCATTTGTTGTTGTCTACGTTCAACATGACGAAGTTAACTTTGTCAGCATACTGCTGTTCGAGTTCGGCAATATCAGGAGCCATTTTTTGACAGACGGTACACCAGTTGGCGTAAAATTCGATGATTGAGGGTTTACCGTTGCTGACAGCTACTTCTAAGGGAGTGGATGTTTGATCTAGGTCGGCTAAAGATGTTGAGGTGGTTTCGCTTCTGAGTCCTAAGATTAAGGTTACGCTGAGGGCGATCGCTACTATAGCAATTAAGAAATTTTTCAGCCGCGCTCCAGATGTAGAATTAATGGGGGATTCGGTGGTCATAGGGAATTTGTTAAAACTTGTTAAGTATTGTCTTTATTTTAGTTTAACGCTTTGGGTTTCTCGTCTCTAGGGAGTTAGCACTAAGCTAGAACAGAAACTACTTTCTCCTAAAACTGTGAAAAAACGAGTGACTATCACTTTTCCCAAACGCGCGATTCAAATGCCGATTACTTACTTACTGGCTAAAGAATTTAACGTGGCGGCGAATATTATCCGCGCCCAAGTTGCGCCTAACCAAATTGGCAAACTGGTGGTGGAGTTATCTGGAGATATTGATCGCTTAGATGAAGCTATTGAGTGGATGCGATCGCATCATATCAGTGTTTCCCATAATTTAGGTGAAATTGTCATTGATGAGGATGTATGTGTCCATTGCGGCTTGTGTACTGGTGTTTGTCCCACGGAAGCCCTCAGCTTGCAACCAGAAACATACAAGTTGGCATTCACGCGATCGCGCTGTATCGTTTGTGAGCAGTGTATTCCTACCTGTCCGGTAGAAGCAATTTCCACTAATCTTTAATCTGAAGACCAATACTTTAAATCTTGGGCTTTTTTACCCCAAACATAGCTATTAAAATAACAACACCCAAACATCTACTCGCTGTAATCATTTCCTCTCATTTATTGATCATAATCAGGGATGTATTTAACTTAATTACCCTAAAAAAGTAATCAGAATTAGTACAGCGCCCTCTGATTGTTAATACTTGAGGAAATATCAGTTTTCGCGTTGGGTGTTGTGGGTTTGGTCCGAGACAGACATTAAGTTAAACAGCGTTGTTACCTCTTCTTGCATTCCTAATTTAGCTGTTGCATCTGCCAGGGAAGCTTGTAGCTTCATTTATTAAATTAGCAGTTCATATATGGGCTTAGTTAGTTTTGCAATTAAACTTTACTTAAGCTTTACCAGTTAATACTAACGTTGAATAGGAAGGGAAATCCTAAACTCTGTGCCTTGACCAATATTGGAGATACATTCCATGACTCCACCATGCTTCTGGACAACAATCTGGTAGCTAATGGCTAGTCCTAGTCCTGTACCCTTACCAACGGACTTAGTAGTAAAAAATGGGTCAAAAATGCGTTTCTTCACTTCCTCGGTAATTCCTGGACCATTGTCAACAATACGAATTATTAACCGGGATTGGTCTAAAGAGACTTGAGTAGAAATCCAGATGATGGGTGACGGAAGAGAAGTCCCTTTTGTTGCTAGTTGACTTTGCTCTTCTAAGGCATCAATAGCATTACTGAGAATATTCATAAATACTTGATTAATCTGACCGGCATAACATTCAATTGCTGGTAATTTGCCATAGTTTTTGATGACTTTAATCCCAGTTGATTTAAAACCTGATTTCAGGCGATGTTGCAAAATCAATAAAGTGTTATCTATGCCTTCATGTATGTCAACAGCCTTATTTTCAGCTTCATCTAACCGGGAAAAGTTGCGTAAAGATAATACTATGGAACGGATGCGGTCAGTTCCTATTTGCATGGAAGATATAGTTTTTGGTAAGTCTTCCAATAAAAAATCTAAATCAATTCCGGTAATTAATGAATGAATTTCTTCATGAGGCTGGGGATAGTGGAGTTTGTAGAGGTCTAATAATTGTAGGAGTTCTTGGATATAGTTATTGGCATGAGACAGATTACCGTAAATAAAGTTGACTGGGTTATTTATTTCATGAGCTATACCTGCTACTAACTGCCCTAAACTGGACATTTTTTCTGTTTGGATTAATTGAGACTGGGTTGCTTGCAGTTCCGATAAAGCACTTTCTAATTGTCCAGCTTTGGCTTTAGCTTGAGTTTCAGCAGCACAGGTTTGTTCATAGAGTTGGGCTTGTTGAATGGCGATCGCCGCTTGATCTGCTAGCCGTTGCAGTAAATAAATTTCCCCATCCTGCCAATTTCTGGGAGCATCGCATTGATGGGCAATTAGTAAACCCCAGAGTTGATGGCTAATATTAATTGGCACAATTAAGTTAGCTTGTATTCCCAAACTCTGCATAAACTCTCGGTGACAATCACTCATATCTGCCGTTGACACATTGTCAATTGCCCTAATTCTGCCCCGAAAGTACAAACGGGAAGACTCATCAGGAAAGCATTCTGATGGGGCTTTCATCCCTAAAACCGACGGAAAGTTGTCATTAATATCTTCGACAATTACCTCACCACCGGATTCATCAAACAACTGATAAATTAATACTCTGTCTGATTTGACTAAAGGGCGTACCTCCTTGACGATGGTTTGCAAGGTGGTTTTCAGGTCTAATGTTTTGCGAATTTGCTCTGTGACCTGCTGAACAGCTTTGGCAAGTTGTAATGATTTTTCTAGTTCAGCCGTTTGTGCTTTTACCTGAGATTCTAAGTTAGCATTCAGTTCCTGTACCTGTTGGTACATTTGCTGCTGGTGAATCGCCATGGAGAAGTAATAGGACAAAGCTTCCCCCAGGGCAATTTCTTCAGATTTCCATTCCCGCGCTTGCCCCTTTTTTTCTTCTCGCCACATTTCAAAGGAAAACCTGGGTAATTGTTGGCGCTGATTAGGATCATGTTTTCCCGCCCATAGAATTTCGCTATCAAATGCGGGGCGAAAAATGCTGATTACACCAATAAAAGTCTGGTGAGTGTGTAGGGGAATTAACATCAGTCCCCGAATGGGAGTTCCTTGAAAAGCCGGAGCTAAAACTCTTAACCGTGGTTCTTTATAGAGGTCAGTAATTGCCCACACCTTACCTGGTGTCAATTCATCTATCCAGTTTTGCCATTGGGGATGATGTTCAATGGCGGTGTTATCTAAGTTATAGGGGAGTTGGGGCTGTTCTCCGGATGTGTATATTTCGCCAGTGTGATTAATGTAAATTCTGCCACCTACACCCTTAAATGCGGTAATCACCTCCTCTAAGGCTTTTTCTAATTGCATTATCGGTAGTTGATGTAACAGTGTGGAGACTCTGTTAATTGTGGCTTCTCGCTCTTGTTTGGCACGGGCTTCTGTAAGTAAATTACTTTGAGAAATGGCGATCATTACCTGATCTGCTACTTGTTGAACTATCTTGAGTTCTTCCTTTAAAACAGTGCGTGCTTCGCTATGATGTGATACCAATAGTCCCCACAGTTGGCGATTGGGTGCCTTTTCTCCAGCCTGTTGATGTAATATGGGTACGACGAGGGAGGACTTTACCCCCATTGCAGTCAAGTATTGGACATGACAGGGATCTACTTGCCGATAGTTGATGCTTTCTTCTGGGAGATATTTACCAGTTTTTCGAGATTTGAGTGGTGATAGTCCGATTTTCCCAGATGTGACATCTATTATGGAACGTTGCCGTGTTTCCAAAAACATTTCTCTGGCTTCTAGGGGAATGTCATCGGCGGGGAAGTGTAGTCCTAATAGGGATGGTAGACGCTGTTGATGAATGGATTCGGCAACGACTTCGCCGCTACCATCAGCGTCAAATCGATATACCATCACCCTATCTGTGTCTAAAAACAATCGCACTTCGGCAACAGTAGCTGCTAAAATTTCTTGCAGCTCGAGCGATCGCCTAATCTGATGAGTAATCCGATGTAATAAATTCTGTTGATGAAAGGTTGCTTCCCAAGCTCTGGGTTCATCAATTAATCCCATGACTATGTTACCTAAAAAATTATCAAAAAAGTTAAAAAGTAATCATTGATACTGCTGTGCAAGTATTTTACAGTTAACAAAAGGTTATGATTCATCACTTGATGTTATCTGTTGTATTTAAAAATGTATAAAGTCAGACTATGCATCTGAGAAAAATTGCCAGGTGTGATTTCGATCATTTCTTGAATTTATGAAATTTCACGACAGTTAAATATTGAACATAAATCAACTAGTTAATTTATGGTATCGTGAATAAAAAAATATCAGTGTAGAAAGGGAATGAGAACATTCCCCCGGCCTAGCAAATACTTAATTACTGTCAATCTAACTTATTCTCCCATAAATGACTGTCAAAAGTTGCGATTGGCTGATTTCTGATTTCTGCACGCACACTCATGAGGATATTGCCAAGATGATTTTCACCAGTTCTTTCTGCTCCACAGCCCCAGAAATAATCGTTGGGTGAATTTTCTACTAGGGTTTGATGACCTGTGCTGAGAAGAATTTCTTTAATATCCAGATGAGTGAGAAACTTTTTGAGTACGGCTGCTCGCATAACTTGAATTTTGACTGTTTCCCAGTCTGGGCGGAGTTGGCGAGTGATGCAACGTCCTAAAGCTGCTGCGGCTTCTGGAGTGTCGGCAGCCTGGATCAGGGGTATAATTGCCTGATCTACACTGCCAACAAACTTTTGCCCTTGATAATAATGCTCCACTGTAGGCCAATAAGTACCCTGAATTTGAATACTGTGGGGAGAAAAGTTAGAAAAACAGCCATAAGGCTGCCATATTTTGTAAAAGTATATGGTCATGTGACAATTGCTCTTGATCGAAAAAAAAGAAAAACTTAAATCTGTGACAGTATCACTTGCCCCATCTGGTGAATATTATGTCGTTTGACTCTATTTTGATCATCGGAGAGAAAAGCTATTGGCTTATAGAGGTGATGTTGTTTGAAGAAGGAATCCTTTGACCTTTAGTCGAGGAGTTCTCCAATATCCATCTCTATAATGCCTGTAGATGCTAGCTAGAACTTTTCAAGTTTAGGCTCTAGGCTAGCAGTTGCTTGAACTCCTATTTCTTTGGTCAGTCTTTCTCGATAGAGGCTTTAGTCAATAAATTTTGGTCGCGCTATGGCTGTTGACTGCAATTTTAATTCTAAAGCTGCCCAATATTCTTGCTCAATTAAGTTAGTTAATTCATCAAGGTTATGGCGGTATTGTTGCAGTGCATTTAACAATTCTTGGCGGTTATACTGCGCCATCATGACTCCTAATTCGGGATTACCACCACCGACACGACTGGTATCCCGAAAACCTGAACTGGCGAGATTTTGCGCTAATTGCCGGACTTGAGGATCAGTTTCAGCCATAGAAGCCCCTATCAAGGCTGCACTTACCACCACAGGTAAATGAGAAATTAAACTCACGGCTCGGTCATGTTTCTCTGGCTCGCATAAATGAAGATTAGCCCCTAGCGATCGCACAATTTTCTCTAAAACTGAAATTGCTCTCTTGGGTGTGCTAGCATCTGGTGTGAGGATATAGGGTTTACCTAAAAATAAACCTCTTTGTGCTGCTTCTATACCACTATCTGCGGTTCCCGCCATCGGGTGACCACCGATGAAATTTTCCCATAGAGGAGTGATAGCCTGGACGATGGGGACTTTGACTGAACCCACATCAGTAATAATAGTACTAAGGGGCAGATAATTAATTAGCTGCTGCAATTGGGGGATAATTAGGGCAATCGGTGTACAAATGAAAACTACCTCTGCGGCTGCTAACAGGCTCATGTCAACAGATGCTTCATCGACAATACCAAGCGCTATCGCTCTTTCCAAGGTAGACTGTCGGCGAGTGACTCCTAAAATATGATAACCTTGCGATCGCAACTCATAACCCAAAGAACCGCCAATTAGTCCCAGTCCTAAAATACCAATTTTCATTTTTGATTTTGACCACTTATTTTTTGCATACTTACCAACTTTAATAGTTGGTATTTGAGGGGTAGGATTGATGACTGTAGAGGAATTGCTAGAACAATACGCAGCAGGAGTAATCAACTTTACTGGTGTTAACCTGAGTGAAGCTAGCTTGAGTGGTGTCAAACTCAGTGGTGTGAACTTAAGCTCATCTGACTTGAGTATAGTTAACTTCAGTGGTTCAAATCTCAGTGGTGCCAACTTGAGTAATGTCAAGCTGAATGTAGCTCGCTTACGTGGAGCCAATCTTGAGAAAGCCATCTTGAATAATTCTAGTCTCAATGTCGCTAACTTGATTCGAGCTAATCTCAATGGCGCTCAATTACGGGGAGCATCACTAGTACGTGCTGAGTTAATTCGCGCTGATCTCACTAGTGCTGACTTGTTTGAAGCTAACTTGAAAAATGCTGATTTACGAGAAGCTACACTCCGCCAAACAAATCTCCGTCACGCCAATTTAAGTACAGCCAATTTCAGAGGTAGTTCCTTAGTGGGAGCTAACTTGGAGATGGCTAACTTAAACACCACTGATTTGAGTCGTAGTGACCTCAGTGGTGCAAATATGCGCGATGCTGACCTCAAACAAGCTAATCTCAATCAAGCTAATCTGAGTGGGGCTGATTTAAGTGGCGCAAATCTTCGTTGGGCTGATTTAAGTGGCGCAAATCTTCGCTGGGCTGATTTAAGTGGCGCTAAATTGAGTGGGGCTGATTTAAGTGGCGCAGATTTAACTAATGCAAATTTAACTAATACAAGCTTAGTTCATGCCGATTTAACTCAGGCAACTTTAATGAAAGTGGAATGGAGTGGCGCAGACTTAACAGGTGCAATTTTAACAGGATCTAAACTTTACTCCACTTTCCGTTTTGGTTTAAAAACTGAAGGTATTACCTGTGAATGGGTTGATCTTAGTCCTAAAGGCGATCGCTCAATTATTCAAAAATTCACCGGGGAAGATGCACGGGACTTTTTCAATGAAACAGCACCGACTATCCGCATTGTGATTGATGCACCCCTAGAACACGAGGCTAATTTTGCCCTGGCTGGTTCTTATTACCAAATTGCTCAAGAATACCAAGGATTAAAACAACCCCCTACTCTGGAAATCAGTCGTCGCCGCACTGTCTTGACTTTTCGAGTAGACAATGACTTAGCTTTATTACCTACAGCTTATATTGCGATACTACCATTTCAAGATGCTACTAATACCCAAAAAAATATTTCCGCAATCCTCAAAATCTTGCAGCAAGAGGATATATCTCGTTTAGGATTAAAAGCACCTCATAAAACTCAGCAATTAAGTCCCCTTGTCGATGAAGCTATTACCCAGGCTCAAATCATTAAAAAAATGAAAAAAAACCTGGAACTAGCTGCCAAATTAAATTTTTATAAAGTACCTACCCAAACAATATTAACCAATTCCAGCGCTCAAACCTTAATTGTCTATGATCACCCTCTTTTTGGTAAACGTTTTATTAATTCTTCTGGTTCAGATGTGAAATTTTTACCGAATATATCCAGAAAATCCGCAGAATTGGCACCTGAAACTTTAAATATGGTTGTGGATTTTATTAACGGCTTTCACTATATAAGTTAATAGTAAAGAGGGAGCAAAGCCATTTTATCTGGGGCTAAAAATTAGGGGTATAAATTACCTTATTTAATAGTGCGCTCTATCTAGCTATATAACTGACAATTAAGCCCCGGACTCCTCTTTTCCCTTACTCTCTAGTATAGTTATCATTTTACAATTAACTTAAATACAATTACGGAGCAAGTAAATGCGCGAGCGGTTTAATAAAATGATTGGTCGGACTCGCTATGTAGTCTGTCGTTTGTTTTTGCATTTATCTGGGTCTGATGTTGCCCCACTTTTAGGAGTATTAAATACTACAGCAAGAGAAGCGATCGCATCTGATGGAGACCTTCATGATTTAGGAGAAGGATTAGTAGAAATTAGCGAAACCCTATTGCGATACGATGAAGCTTGGCTATCTGCTGCTAATGAAGGCGAAGTATTTTGGGATGAAGGTGAAGCGGGAGATTACGTCAATGAATTATTTAGTGACTCTGGGGAACGCTACGGCGCAGACCTGGATATCAGTAACGGTGCTGGTGATGAAGCTTTTTCCATCCCTGTCACCCGCAACGTCATTGTCATGTTGACAGTAGCCTACGAAGGGGAAGTTCCCGACTTAGAAACCGATCTATCTAATATCCCAGCCTTAAAAGATGCTTTAAAAGCCCTAATCAATTTACACTATAAACAAAAGCTGCGAGCCATTCAGATCCATTTCTCACCAGCAAAATTAGGTGATGAACTCACAAACGATCAACTCTTACAATATTACCCAGAATTAATTCCATTGTAATTAGTGGGGAATCCCTACATGACCACTGGCGTTGAGGCCTGTTAAGCTCAAAAATAGGATAGAGTCAAATGCTGATGAGATTATTACGAAAATTTACGGTTGTTTGTTTAGCACTAACTTTGTGCTTAACAACTGTTGCTTGTGGAGATTCCAACCAAACCGGATCTCAAAATCGGAATGTCACCCGTACTTCTTCTACACCTACTCGGCTGAGTGATGGTGAATATCCTGTGCAGCAAGCTAGCTTTGATGATGGTACAGGGGAGTATACACTGTTTTTACTCAACAGCACACCCCCAAATTTTAGAACCGAAAATTTACAAATGGCGCGGCTGACCGATGAAGAAATCAAGGAAGGGAAAAAGACTTCTTTAAAGGTGGAAAACGGACAACCAGCCTTGTTTATGACAGAAGACTTTAAAATTGAATACTTCCACAACGTCACCGAAACCCAAACCAATCCCCAAACAGGACAACAAGAAACAGTCATAGTGCGACGAGAAAGTAACTTTTGGGTTCCTTTTGCTGGGGCTGTAGCTGGTAACATCGCTGGTCAGGCGATCGGTAATATGTTATTTAGACCCCAATATTACGTACCACCTGTCTATCAATCAGGAGGAGTCCTCAGTGGTGTTGGTGGTTATGGTAGTACCTATCGTCAAGCGGTTAATAACTATCAAACTCGCTACAATGCACCACCAGCAGTTGAGCGGAATCGGACAACTTTCCGGACTACAGGAGATGTGAGAAGATCATCCCCTGGGAGTTCAAATGTACGCAATACAACCCGTACAACTACAACCAATCGCCCCACAGGTTCCGGTGTTGGTAGCAGTAACTTAAAACCTTCTAACAGATCCACTTCCACAACACGCAACCGTGGCAGTAGTTTTGGTTCTGGTGGAAAGTCTTCGGGTACTCGCAGTCGCTCATTTGGTTCTAGGGGTAGACGGCGCTAAGTACACAGAGACGTTGCTTGCAACGTCTCTAATTTGACACTAATTAGTGACAGCAGCTACTGGTTGCGGCCATCGTCCCACCGCCTGACCAATCACAGCTAATTCTTGCATTAAGTGGTCGAAACGGTCTGGTGTCAGAGATTGGGGACCATCAGATAAAGCTTTAGCAGGGTTGGGGTGAACCTCAATCATTAAGGAATCAGTTCCAGCTGCGATCGCCGCCATCGCCATTGACGGTACTAATTCCGACCAACCTGTTCCATGACTGGGGTCAATCATCATTGGTAAGTGAGTCAGCTTCCGCAACACAGGCACTACAGATATATCTAAAGTATTGCGAGTGTGTTGACGGTCAAAAGTGCGAATTCCCCGCTCACATAAAATCACATTCGGATTTCCAGCCGCCAAAATATACTCAGCTGCCATTAACCAATCTTCAATAGTCGCCGCCATTCCCCGCTTTAACAGCACTGGTTTTGGTTGCGCCCCCACCTTTTTCAGCAGGGAGAAGTTTTGCATATTCCTGGCTCCCACCTGGATCACATCAGCCACCTCAGCGATCATCTCCAGTTCCGCAGCATCCATTACCTCAGTAATAATCCCCAAACCGCTTACTTCCCGCGCCTTAGCCAACAATTCTAAAGCACTTTCGCCATGACCTTGGAAGGCATAAGGTGAAGTTCGGGGTTTGTATGCGCCACCACGTAAAAACTTCGCTCCTGCGGCTTTAACGCGCAGTGCCGTTTCCACAATCATCCCTTCATTTTCTACTGAGCAGGGGCCAGCCACAACCACTAGTGGATGGTGTTCCCCAAAGATCACATCTCCATCTGGCGTATTAACAACCACCTCTGAGGCTTCCCCGTGGCGAAACTGGCGGCTAGCGCGTTTGTATGGTAGCTCTACCCGCAAAACTTGCTCAATCCACGGGCTGAGTTCCTGAATCTGTAACGGATCTAAGCTTGCTGTTTCACCTACTAGACCAATCACCACCTTGTTTTGACCGATAATTTTTTCTGGTGTTAGTCCCCAGGTAATCAGTTCCTCGGTAATGCGGTTGATTTCCATTTCTGGGGAACCGCTTTTCATAACTACAATCATTTTAAATTACCTGATTATATGTGTGATTAAAGATAGTTTAAATATTGAATTTACTGTGGCAAATTGAAAGTTTATTTGATTCTAAAAGGTAGGGCGCTCAGGTATTTTGTGGTTGAGTCAAGATTTGAGTTTAACATGATCAACTTTTCTTGAGTAATGTTGAAGTTAGGAGATTTCCACTTCAACATTTACTGAACAATTGACTCAGTACCGCAGTTAGTCTGGTATCTGAGCGCCAAATATTATGCCTTTTTTTGCCGAGTTTCGCGCCAAACTTCCACCATTCGACCCCAATTGGTACTAAATTCACCTAAACCCAATAGGCTTCCGGTTCTGTCTTCATCCCATGAGGCTGAGAGAACACCATAAGTTATCCCCACAACTCCGATACCAAATAATCCCATATTCACCAATAACACGGCAATGGGAGGTAGTTTGATATCTGTGTAGATGGCTAGTAAATAGCTGACTACTAAGGTGACAATACCCAAAACTGTTGGTATTCCACAAAATCCAGTCACCCGTCGTATCATCCTTTGGCTAACAACTGGAGGAATTGCCATCTCTTGTTTTTTAAAAGACGGCTGGTTACTAACCTGGGGTTCAGATTTTTTGGGCTGTACTTGTGGTTTGCTTGTAGCTTTGGGGGGTTTTTGGCGCTTGGTTTTTGGTTCAAAAGGTAAGCGACTGCGCTCAGATTCTTCAGCAGACATAAGCGATACTTCCTATCCCCGAATACCGAGACGAGCAATTAAATCTTGATATTTTTGGCGGCTACCTGCTTGGATATACGCCAGAAGACGCTTACGTTGACCAATCATCTTCAATAGTCCCCGGCGGGAAGAATGGTCTTTTTTATTGGCTTGGAGATGTAAACTGAGCCGACTAATGCGGTCACTCAGCATAGCAACTTGAACTTCAGCAGAACCAGTATCGGTTTCGTGAACTTGATAGTTCGACATTATTTCTTGTTTGCGCTGTTGCGTCAGAGCCATGATCGATTCACTTTCTAGTTATTTTAAATGTATGCAGCAGTCTCCCATGATATCACAGCCCTCAACCTGCTGCTATGACTCAGCAATGAGTATTTTCACTGTCTAGGGTGTTATGTGGATATATTAACTGTCTATGATCTATGTTTCTGGAAGGACTTTTGCTACAGACCTTTGATTTAGTATAGGTTGGCGGGTGTGAAGATCAAATTTATAACCATTTGGTAGAATATGGAGTTTAGCTCCAAAAATTGCCAATGGCTCATCCTTTAAAATTTCGCTCATGTTATTGTAGACGGCTTCAGACTCATCAATGATTGTCACTGAACCTTCTCCAATTACTTCAATTTGACTATCAGTGACTACTATTGCTGTATTCTCATCAATACCAAATCCTAATTCGGCGGGTTCTTGGACTAGGGCTGAAATTAAGCGCCCCAAGCGTCCGCGCTGAGAAAAATGTTGGTCGATGATTACACCTGGTAAAAAACCCAGTCCGGGACCCATAGCTACAATTTCCATGCGTGGATGGGTTTGAGCATCTCCTTCTACAATCATTTTATCTGGCATAACTGCGGCTCCAGCGCTTGTACCGGCTATAACCATACCTAGGGAGAAGCGTTGGTGAATGGCTGTATCTAATTCTGTATCTTTGAGGATGCTGGTAATGCGGGCTTGGTCTCCTCCTGTAAAAAATATTCCAGTTGCTTGGGCGATCGCCTCTAAAGCAGTGGATGAACAAGCGTCATCACGGGTTTCTGTGTCAATGATCCGCACTGTTTCAGCGCCTAGACGCTCAAAGACTCTAATATAATTGTCGCCTACATCTTTTGGTAGTTCGGCCGCAGCTGTCATAACTACAATGTGGGCTTTAATACCGCCAGCACGACGGACAAATTCCCGCAAAATCTCGGAATCTCCATCTCTATCTTCAGCCCCGCCAATAATTATTAGTTGGCGTTTATTTGTATTCTCTGTCATGATAGCTGGTGATATAAATTATTTAATTTCAATAAAGCATGACAATTAGATCCAGAAAATCATCCATTTGATAGATTAGGAGATTAATCCTCAGATTAAGAACTAGTTAAATCATTGGCTCTTCCTCAATTAAACTAGAAAAGTTTATAACATCTAAAAGCAGTGATCATGATTCACTCCTTGGCAATTGTCGATTTATTTTGGTATATTCGGAGCTTAATCAGTAGGAGATTCTGTAGAATTAGCCGTTGCATAATTTCTCATATTTCCCAGTCATTCAGGCTGAGAACAGTTGAAAATTATATGCAATAAGTGTATAATGCTTAGGGATAAAAGTGCCTAATCATAACCAGTTTAATAATTGCTAAATAATCATCACAACTCATCGATAATCCATAAATCTAAATAACCAAAACTTAAATTACAGATTCAGGGTGTTTTACTGAAGGTTTATAATCTAATGGTTCAACAGAAAAGTAAAGGTTTAGTCCGGATTAATGCTAGAAGAAATGATGTATTTGATATTTTCAATTTAAAAAATTACCTTGGACCTAATCCATATTTAGAGACAGGGGCGCTAGTATTTGATTTTGCTGTACTTGAATCTAAACAGCCCTTAGCCATTGAAGATTATATTTCCAGGATAGGCGATCGCTATCCCCATCTCCAAGAACAAACTTATCAATCCTACGCCCATCTGTTTGCCATACTTGCCTCAGAAGTCGGTAAACTAGACATGGGACTACACCTCAATCGTTGGAATCTTAAAGCATATCCAGATTACACAAGGATTAGCCTAGAATCGCTACATGAACGCACCACTAGAGCAGTAGTTTTCCTAGTCTGGGATTGGTTTGAAGCCATCACCCAAAACAAAAAATTCATCCTTGACGAAAAACTGTTAATTCTTCAACAACAATTCCGAGAATCTGTCTACGGTGGCCCCACAGTTTACGCCCTATTGCGAACAGCTCATGCAAAAGCTATTCCCACCTTTTATTTATGGTCAGAAGCACTCATGCAATATGGCTACGGTAAAAAACAAGTGCGTGGTATAGCCACAACCTTTGATTGTGATAGCCATCTAGATTCAGATTTCACCACCCGCAAAGATGAATGCAAAATATTTATGCAAGCCTTGGGTTTACCAATAGCAGAAGGTGAGATTGTTTTTTCCCAAACAGAAGCCTTGGAAGTAGCCAAAGAAATAGGTTATCCAGTAGCAGTTAAACCCGTAGTTGGTCACAAAGGAATTGGCGTGACAGCTGGTGTGCGAGATTCCAGAGAACTAGAATCGGCTTATAGGAGTGCATTAGCCGCAATTCCCGAAGACGAATCAAGGCGGATAATTGTGGAAAAAAGCATTTCGGGAACAGATTTTCGCTTATTGTGTGTGAACGGTAAATTTGTCGCCGCTATAGAACGCCGTCCCGCATCAGTTATCGGTGATGGTTACTCCACCATTGCAGAGTTAATCCGCGCCGAAAATCGTCAACCCGCACGCCTGGATACACCCACCTCACCCATGTCTAAAATCCAGTGTGATGCAGCAATGGAAATCTACCTAGACGAACAAGGTTATTCCTTAAATAGTGTGATCAAAAAAGGATGCACAGTTAATCTTCGTAAAGTTGCTAATCTTTCAGCTGGTGGCATTAGCATCGATGCTACATCCACAATTCATGAGGAAAACATCATCTTAGCTCAAGACATTGCCCAAAACTTTCGATTAACTTGTTTAGGCATTGATGTGATTGCAGAAAACCTCTCAGAATCTTGGAAGACCAGTAGTAATTTCGCCATTTTGGAAATTAACGCCGCACCGGGAATTTTAATGCATCTTAATCCTGCGGTTGGTGAAAGTGTTGATGTCCCTTCTCGGATTTTAGAAACCTTTTTTGAGTCTGGTGCAGAAGCCAGAATCCCAATTATTACCTTTAATAAAATTTCAGTTGCCGAATTACAAGTCACAATTGACCATATTCTCGCGGAACATCCTGACTGGACAATAGGAGCGGTTTGCCATGATGCAGTATTTATAAATCGTTCCCAAAAAGTATTCAGCAGAAATTACAATAGTAACGTAGAAGCTTTGCTGCGTCATCGCCAACTTGATTTACTAATTACTGAGTATCAAGAACCAGTCCTGGAAAAACAGGGGATGTTTTATCAAGGTAGTAGAATGGTGGTCTTAGATAACCCGACACCAACAGAGATGATGTTAGTACGGGATGTATTCGATGATTCTACCGTAGTTATCAAGAAAGAAAATGACATTTCTATCAATCGTCGTGGGTTAATTGAAGACTACACCTTGGGAGCAGATGAACCATTCAGTACGGTATATTTAAAAGAAATTGGCACAATTTGAGTAGGTGCTATTCGCTAATTTGACCTGCTTGTAAAATTTTCATCTTGATTGATTATGGTTTATCCCCAACGCATTAACCCTAGTCCCGGACAAGAATCTGTTTGGGATTATCCCCGTCCTCCTCGTCTAGAAGATACAAGTAAACATATTCAAATCATTTTTAATGAAGTCGTAATTGCAGAAACCCACAATGCCAAAAGGGTTTTAGAAACCAGTCATCCACCGAGTTACTACATCCCCCCTGATGACATCAATATGTCACATCTAGTACGGATGCCAAAATCTAGTTTTTGCGAGTGGAAAGGCGCTGCTGCTTACTACACTATCCGCGTTGGTGATAAAGAAGCACAGAATGCGGCTTGGTTTTATCCCGACCCGACACCAACTTTTGCATCTATTAAAGATCATGTTGCTTTTTATGCTCATCTCATGGATGCTTGCTATGTGGATGGAGAAAAAGTGCAACCGCAACCCGGTAACTTTTATGGTGGTTGGGTGACAAGTGATATTGCGGGGCCTTTCAAAGGTATTCCCGGTAGTTGGGGATGGTAAATTAACAACGAATAGCAACACTAGTAATAATTGCAACAATCGCGTCTCAGTCATTTTTGTACTTGATTTATGGCGCTTTTTCTGTATGGAACCGGATATCCAATATGTCAGCAGAAATTAAATTACTAATATCCGAGGTGGTTTCTCAGAATGATATTCAGAATTACAGGCTTGACAAACTAGAATCCTTACTAAATGCGATCGCCATGTAGTTTTAGCTACCTCTGGTTTTATTGAGTCAATTGGGGATTCAAAATAGACTCATGGCATGGGTCAGATAATCTCAGGTAACTAATTTTTCCATTTTGCTCTAGGTTCAAATAATTGTTTTTTGCTCCCTGAAAAAATTTGATAAACTAGCGGTCGAGAGAATCTGATATGGGTATAGTTAAAATTAAAAATAGTCTATGTTTAAACCTCTGCAAGTGTTTTCGGTACTGGGAATACCAGTTCATGTCACAAGTAACTATCCAGGCTGGTTGCTAGAATGCCTGCAAGAAAGCAGAGGTACTCATGTAGTTACTCTCAATGCAGAAATGACTATCCAAGCGGAACAAAACCCCACTCTGGCTGAAGTGATTCAAAATGCCGAGTTAGTAATTCCAGATGGCGCGGGGGTAGTTCTGTATTTACGATGGCTCTTTTGGCAAAAAGTCCAGCGTTGTCCAGGGATTGAGCTAGCAGAAAAACTTTTGCAAGAACTGGGAAAACAGCAGATAGATACAAAAGTTTTTTTCTATGGTGGAGCGCCAGGAATAGCTGTAAAAGCCGCAGAATTTTGGCAGAGGGAAATTCCTACCTTAAATTTAGTAGGTAGTCATGCTGGCTATCATACTCCGGCAGAGGAGGCACAATTAAAACAAACACTCATGGAATTGCAACCACAAGTGATTTTTGTGGGTTTGGGAGTACCACGTCAAGAGTTATGGATTGCCGAAAACCGTGATTTATGTCCCCAAGCAATTTGGGTTGGTGTGGGTGGTAGCTTTGATATTTGGTCAGGAAACAAAAATCGCGCTCCGGCTTGGTTAGGAAATAACAATTTGGAATGGTTGTATCGGCTTTATCAAGAACCCTGGCGTTGGCGACGGATGTTGGCTTTACCACAATTTGCTGTGAAAGCTTTTATTTATCGTTTTACAGCTAGGGGTGCGATATAGACTTGATGACTAAGCTTTCGAGTGGAATTTCCCCAATACCACTGGGGGATCTGGCTTTAAGAGTGTCAATTGGTTGAGGATGTGAGGAAACTTTCGTAATGCCAGTATCAATAACCCCAAAGACTACGGACAAATCTATCAACACGGCAGAAGACAATAATCAAAGTCATGGTAGCACTAAAGCTGCAATGGTACAGTTGCGCTCGGTGACAAAAACCTATGGAAATGGCTGTGAGGCTTTATTAGATGTGAATCTAGAGGTCAAAAAGCAAGAATTTTTATTTATCACAGGGCCAAGTGGTTCGGGGAAATCAACTCTATTAAAACTGTTGTATGGTCAAGAATTACCAACAAAAGGTGATGTAGTTGTAGATGGCTGTAATATCAGGACTTTGCGGGGCGATCGCCTGTCCCGATTACGGCGACGTATTGGGATTGTATTTCAAGACTACAAATTGATTCCCCAGCGAACGGTGGCGGAAAATGTCAAGTTTGTTTTAGAAGCTCAAGGGTATACTCGTCAGGAAATTCACCGACGTTTAGAACCAACTTTAAGGCTAGTAGGTTTACTGACTAAAGCTGATTGTTTTCCCGATCAACTTTCTGGTGGAGAACAACAACGAGTCAGCATTGCTCGTGCTATTGTCGGTACGCCTCCTTTACTTGTGGCTGATGAACCCACAGGAAACCTTGATCCTGATAATTCTTGGCAAATCATGCAGATTCTGCAAAAGTTAAATACCTTTGGCGCAACTGTAATTGTGACTACCCACGATGAACAATTGGTGCGTCGGTGCAATCACTCAGTTGTGCAAGTGCGGAATGGTAAGATTTACCGACATTGACATACTCCCCGCCCTAAAAGTGCGGAGATTCTGGGTTCAAACAACAGTTGCAGGCATAGCCAGTCTTACACCATCTCGCCCAACAGACAATGCCCTGCCTGTTCCCACTACTATATCAGAAAGCCGTCCTAGAAGGCGATGCACTGAGCAGTTCGACAGGCTCACTGTAACACCTGTCGAAGTGACGGGGCTTTAAACCCATTTTTTTGGTAAAAAGTAGCGATCGCCAAGGAGGTGGGGAAAGAAACAGATTTCCCTACTCCCTAAGAAATGGGAACCTTTAACTTTGTCGATAAAGGTGTGAAAGCTGTAACTTGGCTGGATGGGAGCGATCGCCAGCTATCCCAAGCTTGTAAACTTTCTAAAGCCGCATCTCTGATCACCGTTTCCTGTTCTTGACTGAGTAATAGTTGCAAGCACTGCACAACATCTTGCTGCACCTGAGAGTCAACTCGCTGACTGGTGACTATTTTAGCTAATTGTCGAATGGCAATCAAACGCTTTAAAGGATCTTCTGCCGTTAAATTAATCAATAACTGATCCAAGTTTTTCTGCTGTTGGTTGCCGTAAAAACTGACAATTTGCCACATCAATAAAACTAAAGTTAATAAAGTTGCCAAACCTTGCACGATCGCACCGGCGGCAATCCAGGAACTTGTGGAATCCACCCAAATAGCAGCAGCCATGTATGTGCTAATAGTAGCAATACCACCACTAATTACTGCCAAGGCTAAACGAGAATTGGGACTGTTTAAAAACTGATAAATTCGGGATAAGCGCAATTGCCAATCCCATTTTTGCATTGAATAAACTAATAACATTACCCCAACGCCAAACATCAGTGCCAATAACAGTTTCCAGTTCCACAGCAGCATGGCGACAATAACTGTGAAAAAGCCCAGAATGCCTCCCGGCCCAGATAAAGGCTTGAAGGTGCGATGCTTTGGGCTTCCTGTCTTGTTTAAAAGCGACCAGTGAGGACTCTCGTTGATCAGTTGCTGCCAAGAAAATGAAGCCTTTGCCATAGTGTTTCCTTACTTAATTACAATCATTACTAATGTATAAGAATAACTGGACCGGGGAGAGAAACAGCCATTTGTTAAATGTTAATCTCACGGAGGCCAGAGGTGCATAATCATGGTTTCGCCGATAATTATAATTGTCGGAAGTTGACATTCCACAGGTTGGTGCTTGGGGTGAAAGCAACTCTCCGTTATCTCCAGTCAGGATTACAGAAATTCAATTAATACTTATGTTTCAGCCACCAGGATTTGCACAACGCTCCATAATTACCTCACTAGGTAAGATGGTTTATTATACTGCTACTAGCTCACCTTGGCAGGAGGATTTAAGCGAACAAGATGAGAAGGAGACTTTGGTATTCCTCCACGGCTTTGGTGGGGGGTCTTCTGCTTATGAATGGTCGAAAGTTTATCCGGCTTTTGCGGCGAAATATCGGATTCTCGCACCAGATTTAATTGGTTGGGGTAGGTCGGAACATCCAGTCCGTAACTATACGATTGATGATTATCTGACGACGATTCGGGAGTTTCTCCAACAAACTTGTACAGGGCCTGTGAGGGTGATCGCTTCTTCTCTAACTGCGGCTTTGACAATTCGGGTGGCGATCGCCTATCCCGATTTATTTCAATCTCTAATTCTCATCACACCAGCCGGACTATCCGATTTTGGTCAAGACTACTCCCGCAGCGTTTTCGCCCAGATAGTTAGCGTTCCGATTCTGGATCGGTTACTTTACAGCACTGGAATTGCCACAAGTGCAGGTATTCGGAATTTTTTAGAACAACGGCAATTTGCCCAACCTAATCGCATATACGAGGAAATTGTGGCCGCTTATCTGGAATCAGCCCAACAACCAAATGCTGAATATGCCGCCCTGTCTTTTGTTCGTGGCGACTTATGTTTTGATTTGTCTCTATACATTCAACAGTTGAAAACTCCCACTGCAATTATTTGGGGACAACAATCAGAATTTACTGGACCCGAAATTGGTCGTCGTCTTTCCCAGAAGAACCCCGAAGCCATCCGAATCTTTCAACCAGTGGAAAATGTAGGATTAACGCCTCAGTTGGAACTCCCAGCTGTAACTATTGGGTTAATTCGGCAATTTTTACCAATGCTGGATTACATCAGGGAACAGGGATCAGTGAACAGTGAACAGGGAACAGTGATCACGCCGATTTAGTCAGGGATTTCCACCCAATTAATTCTCTGGACTGATAACTGATAACTGATAATGCCCAGGGCTAGCCTCAGAAATAGGATTTAGGGGCTAGCTTTCTTTGCAACTATTTATCTAAGACTCTAATATCAATAACGCTAGAATTGAAGTTGTAGTTAAAACCTTCTAATTCAAAAGTTGTACCAATTTTAACTTTATTATTACCTAATACTGGTCCACTGTCGGTCACTTGGGCTTTACCCTCCAGAGTTAACAGCATATCTGTACTAAAGTTGTTTGCTCTCGGATCTGGTAATTCTTTAACGGAACCATCAGGTTGGGAAACTGTTAAAGTACGAGGTAAGACTTGAATAGATTTAATGCCAATTTGTCCGTAGGGTTGATTGCGGATAATCACGTTAGTTTTACCACCTTTGGTAAATCCTTGAGCAAATAACCGTTCGGGATCGCGGATATTTAGACCACGAACTATTAAATCTACCTCTATGGGTGAGGTTGTACTCCCAACTTGGGCTACAGAACCACTAGGTCCCGGAACAACAAATATACCAATCATCACTAGTAGAATAACTAGTACAGCACCGAAGTCAAGAAGATTAATTTTACCGAACAAGCGACCTTTGGAATCTAAAATAGCCATACACAGTTTTCCTAGAGATAAGCGGAATAATTGATTTTAGCAATAAGTTTTGTCAGCAACAGGAGAAGTTGCTTTAGTTGATCACTGGTGAGGAGTAAATTTAGCAAAACAATACTGGTATACAAGGTGCTTTTTTAGCCAATAATGCAACTTAGAAGCATCGAAATACGTCTAATTATTTAACCTATTAACCTGATAACAATGAATTGGAAAAGCTTTTTGGCAAATCATCATAGTTTACGGCGAAAGTGGTTTCATCCATTAATTTCAGTAGTAGTGGCTGTGAGTTTGTGCCTAACTACATCTCTACCGGGAAAAGCCTTTGATATCCGGTCTCTTCTTTTCCAGGGAATACAGATAATTCAGATGTCTAATTTATCGGATCGCCAGGAGGTTGATCTGGGTAAGCAGATGAATCAGCAGTTGCAAAGTGGTGATATTAAATTTAGCCGCAATTCTCAAATTAATCGCTATGTGGACAAAATTGGTCAGCGCTTGGTAGCTAATAGCGATCGCCCCGATCTTCCCTTTACCTTCCAAGTCGTTGAGGATGATAGTATTAATGCCTTTGCGACTTTGGGGGGTTATGTCTATGTCCACACAGGTTTGATGAAAGCCGCAGAAAATGAAGCGGAATTAGCTAGCGTGATCGCCCATGAAATTGGTCACATTACTGGTAAACACTTAGTACAACAGATGCGGCAAAGAGCGCTGGCTAATGGTGTAACTTCTGCCGCAGGTTTAGATCGCAATGCAGCTGTAGGAATTGGTTTAGAATTGGCTCTCAATCGTCCCCGCAGCCGTAAAGATGAATTTGATGCGGATAATCGAGGATTGAGAACGTTGACAGAGGCTGGTTATGCACCGGCGGGTATGGTTTCCTTTATGCGGAAGTTGATGCAAAAAGGTGGTTCTATGCCGACATTTTTAAGTACTCACCCCGGTACAGGCGATCGCATTAATGCCCTCCAAAGTGCGATTAATGCCCAAGCTAGCAATCAGCGTGATGGGTTAGATAATGTAGCTTATCGAGCTAACATCCGCCCCATACTTTAGCTGAAATGCCAACCATTAGCTATGCTCGCTGTTTATCGCCGCGAGCTGCTCTTTTCGGCGGCTTCACCATCACCACCCCTTCAGCTAAGGGTAAAGAGCGGATAGCATTAGTAAAAACATTGACTTGATAAATTAAGTTATTTGTAATATCCAATCCAGTTAACCAGCCACTACGGATATGATAAGCGCCAGTATCTATATCTAGCCATCCTTGACCTTGTACCAACATCCCAGGAGGAACGCCAGGGAAGGTAAAAGTAATAGTATGTCCGATGATTATCGTCTTATCAGAAAAGTATGGTTTCTCGATGCTATGGAATTCATCACGTATCCAGCAAAATTGCTTGGCAGTTTGCTCTGCTAAGGGTATCCGAGGATCAACGCCAGCATGAGTTAACCAAAAATCTCCCAAATCCAGGTACAGGGGCAAAGTTTTCAGCCACTCCAGATGTTCTTGAGGAATAGAAGCGTCCTTATAACTAGCTAAAGTTGCTTGCCCTCCAGTATACAGCCATGCTTGCATCGCCGGTGTAGAAAGCTTATTGTCAGTCACAACCTTTAACAACATCTGCTCATGATTTCCCAGCAGACACCAATAATTATTATCTTTGACAAAATCAATTACATCTGAGCTTTTAGGGCCACGATCAATTAAGTCTCCCAAAAAATATACTTGATCTTCTGATCCGGGGGCGATCGCCTCCATCAGTTTCATCAAACCTTCATAATGACCATGGACATCCCCAATCACAATTCGACGTTGACTAGTTTCGAGCATCGGCTTTTAGCTTGAATAGTTGGGCTACACTTGCAGTTGCTGAATTTCCGCAAAGAGACATAAACGGCATTTGACAAATTTTACTTTGATCTTAATTTAATTTTTACTTTAGTTGTGAAATCATCCGGTTTAGATACGGAAGTTTTTGGTGATAATTTCCCCACCTGCAAATTTTGGACAAATTAGCGTAAAATTGTGCTAACACTTGCATAATTGGTCTCTAATAATACCATGCCTGATAACTTCTCTGCTGAAATTAGCTCACGCATTTGTACACACATGAACGAAGATCATGCTAGTGCAGTAGTTCTTTATGCCCAGGCTTTTGGGGGAATTACAGATGCGACCAGCGCAGAAATGCTATCAATTGACGCTGAGGGAATGAATTTGACAGCACAGGTAAATACAGAAACTGTGCCAGTGCGGATTGAATTTGATCATGTTTTAGTAGACTCAGAAGATGCTCACCAAACTCTGATTGCAATGGTCAAGCAAGCACGGGTTAAATCCCAGTAATAATGGTATTGGTTAAGCTCAAACCATAGTTTATGTCTGGTCAGGTTGAGTAACTATACTAAAATTTTAATAGTCAATTTTAATACGCAGTAATAATCTTGACTCTCGAAGACAGTGATTATGATTAAAGAGAAATCATTAACTAACTGTTTCATGGAAAGAAACAGCAGTAGCTTCGGGTTAGCCAATCAGCCTATTAGCATAACACATTGATTATGTTGAATCCAGTTTATCAGAGAAATGTTGAGGATTTACGTAAGTTAGCCTCTATGTTTTGGCCTTCAGAGTTATCAAAACAAGAAGCCGAACTGAGTGTAATTCCCAAACTTATAGAAACGCAAGACCAATTTATTGCTATTTTGAGTGTTAGTGTATCTAATTTAGACGGAATATTTCAAATTATTGAATCTTCTAGCCTCCCAGCAAATCTATTTTTGAAACATTTGCTTGTTTTAGCTGATTTTGGGGGTGAAATGATTCACCGATTAAATAGTCAGTTTGAATCAATATTTCCGGCTAGAAAGTTAGACTATTTATGGGATACAGCAAGTTACTCTTATAGTTTTAAAGTTTTGCCTGTCCAGGGTCAACTCAACAATACTAAACTTGGTATAACTGGCAAAAAAATCCTGGAAGACCAACCTCTTTCCCAATTGCACAAAGACATCATAGCTTTGATTTTGTTTGGTAGTAATTCGACAAACGAAAAAGTTTCAGAAATCCTAGTAAAATGTGAAATTGGTAACTACATAGGTAGAACAGATAAACTACAACAATTTATTAAACAAAGATATATATGGGTTAGTCGGATTACTGCTGGTTCCCAATCAAATAGTTTAGGACAAATTACTCAAACTTTTGTAAAAGAATATTTAGAAAATCACCTTAATCTTCCAAATGTTAATATAAAAGCAAATGGACAGATACCAGGAATAAGTCATACTGAAGATCATAATCCGACAACATTTGATATTGTACTTTCTAAAGAGAATAAGTATGTAGCTATAGAAATCAGCTTTCAAGTAACTACAAATAGTGTGATTGAGCGAAAAGCAGGACAAGCAAAATCGCGGTTTGAGCAAATTGAAACACTTGGATATAAAATAGGTTATGTCCTCGATGGTGCTGGTAACTTTCAGCGAGAAAACGCTCTCAGGATAATTTGTTCATATAGTCATTGTACAGTGGCATTTTCTCGTGAGGAACTTGATGTATTTTGTGATTTTTTAAACGACTATTTTCTAGATTAATAAATGGGTTTAATGTTTAAAGAATAAACTTACATAATAAATAATTTAAAAGATGCAAAAAATTAGGTTCGTTGACTTATTTTCAGGAATAGGCGGAATTAGATTAGCCTTTGAACAAGCAGCTAATTCCTTAAATATAGAAAGTGAATGTGTTTTAAGTAGTGAAATCAATACAGATGCTCAATTCGTTTATGAAACTAACTTCAATCATAAGTCATTAGGTGATGTCCGATTGATAGATAAACTGCCAGAACATGAAATTTTATTAGCTGGTTTTCCCTGTCAATCATTTTCTCATGCTGGGAAAAAAGAAGGTTTTGGCGATACACGAGGTACACTATTTTTTGAAATTACTAGGTTACTTGATACATATAAACCACAAGCTTTTATTTTTGAAAATGTCCGAGGAATTTATAGTCATGACCAAGGTAAAACTCTAGCAACTATTAAACACGAAATTAAAAAAAGAGGTTACAGCTTTGATGCTTTTTTGCTCAATAGCGCAAACTTTGGTTTACCACAAAACCGTGTCCGAATCTATTTAATAGGTATTCTAAATGCCACACCTGCGTTTGATTTGATGTCAGATGTGGGACCGAAAGATTCCCATACTTATAATCCGCAACAAATGTCTTTGTTTCATAAACCAAAACCACCTGCAACTGTTGTTGATATTTTAGAAAATAATCCTAGTAGTAAATATGATTGTTCTCCAGCATTTATTAATGCTTTAAAACGGATATTTAACAATGATTTAAATCGCTTGCATGGCGTGAGACTAATTGATTATCGCGGAGGAAACTCTATTCATTCTTGGGAATTAGGACTGCGTGGTGAATGTAGTGGAGAAGAAATTGCATTGATGAACCGTTTCATATTAAAAAGACGGAATAAGGAATTTGGTAAAGAACAAGATGGTAAGTTATTAACTCAGGAACAAATAGCTAGTTTTTGTGATTATCCTAATCTTCGAGAAGTGTTAGACTCACTAGTTGCTAAAAAATATCTTAAACTGATTAATGGAAAGTACAAACCTTTATCTGGTAATTTTTCATTTGAAGTTTATAAATTCGTAGATCCAAATAAAATTTCAGTAACCTTAGTTGCCAGTGATGCAAATAGGTTAGGGGTGTATCATAATCAGCGAGTGCGACGACTAACTCCCCGTGAAGCAGCAAGGTTACAAGGTTTTCCAGATAGTTTTTCACTTCATCCCAATGATGATAAAGCTTACCACCAACTTGGAAATTCGGTAAGCATTAATGTAGTTAAAGCTGTTGCGGAACAAGTGTTAGTAAAAATGTTGTCTTATGGTCAACCAAAAACAGAAAAAATTGAGGAATTTGTGAGATAAAAAATCTGTAACCTATTTTTCTGTCTGTAATAACCAAAAGCCTGTAGAAGTCATTCCGGAATCATCGGGTTGGACTAGCAAAAAGTGTAATCCTCGGCTTTGTTGTTGGCGCTGTTGGTAATTTTTCCCAACCGCAGCCACATCTGCATCTTCAAAGGTCGCCACGACCCATCTCTCTACTAAACCAGCTTCTAATATTAAACCATTTGGCTCGCCGGGTATGTAATTTAACGCAACTGGATGTGCTGCTTCCAACCATTTAGCTAAACGCAGAGATTGTCTGCCACCATAGATAATTACACCGGGAACCGAGACTGTGGAAGCTAAACCCAGATTGATCGGTTGCAAAGATTCTGGTATAGATAAAATCGGTATCGGGCGTTCGGCAAACACATCTATAAGTTCACCTGCGGGGAGTGTCGCAAACCGCCACTGTTCTCCCCAGAGGTTTTCGGGTAATGGTGTTGGGGCTGGTTTATCTAGGGCTAAGGGATATTGCTTATCTTGTAACCACTGTTTTAACGCTAAAGTCTGGCGGGTGGGTTGAACATGAATATTTAATTTACTGGCGGCTGCTTGAATTAAACTCAAAGACTGGGGGCGAAATACCTCAATGATATCTGGTAATTTATGACTAGCGGCTAGCTGAATTTGAGTCCCAACCCAATCAGAATTTGCAGCGGACTGGGGACAGGTGGCTGTGTATTCAAAACTACGAGTTGCATCACAAATCAACAATTCCCATAGAATTTGTCCAGATGTATCCTGTACGGGACTACGATAAAAGTCAACTTGCCAAATTTGCATAATTTTATACTTTTATAAAAATCAGAATGAAGAAGATAGGAAATACTCTGCGCCAGTCATTGGCTGTGTTTCGCTATAGCGGAAGGGCTATGAGTTTGGTATGGAATACTAGCCAGATTTTGACGATTATTCTTGCTACTTTAACTTTAGTGGCGGGTCTTTTACCAGCTGCGATCGCCTATATTGGGAAGTTAATTGTGGATGGGGTAGTTTTGGCTGCTGAAGTTGGTGATGGGAATATTACCCAACCCTTATTATATGTCGGGTTAGAAGCAGTGGCGATCGCACTTCTCGCAGGTAGTCAACGAGGCATTTCTATTTGTCAGTCATTGTTACGAGTATTACTAGGACAAAAAGTAAATGTACTGATATTAGAAAAAGCCCTCACCCTAGACTTGCGCCAATTTGAAGATTCCGAATTTTATGACAAACTCACAAACGCCCGCCGAGAAGCCTCAGTCCGTCCCCTTTCCTTAGTAAATCGCACCTTTGGCTTAGTCCAAAACGCCCTAGCCCTAGTTACCTACGGTATTTTATTGGTAAATCTTTCCGCCTGGGCAGTCATAGTATTAATTTTAGCAGCCATGCCCGCCTTTATTGGCGAAACTAAATTTGCGGGTCAAGCCTTTCGGTTATTTAGTTGGCGCGCCCCAGAAACCCGCCAGCAGCATTACATAGAAAATTTACTCGCCAGAGAAGACTATGCCACAGAAGTCAAACTCTACCAACTAGGAGAAACCCTACTAGAACGTTACCGCAATCTCTTTCGTCAACTATATGGACAAGATAGAGATTTGACCTTGCGGCGGGGTTTGTGGGGATATTTGCTAAGTTTAGTGAGTACATCTGCTTTTTACCTAGCTTACGCTTGGATTGTCATTGAAACAGCGATGGGAAGAATTTCTTTAGGAGATATGACCATGTATCTCACCGTCTTTCGCCAAGGACAGTCAACATTTTCTAATGTCCTCACCTCCATAGGCGGAATGTATGAAGACAACTTATATTTATCCAACCTCTACGATTTTCTAGAAGAAGAAGTTCCAAAATCCTGGGGTAATGCTATCAGAGGAATAAACTCTGAAGATGGTATCCGCTTTGAGAACGTATCATTTACTTATCCTGGAAGTACCCAACCGGCATTAACAAACATTTCCCTACATTTAAAACCGGGAGAAAAACTAGCCCTTGTCGGTGAAAACGGTTCCGGTAAAACCACCTTAATTAAATTACTCACCCGACTTTACACCCCAGATGCAGGAAGAATTTATTTAGACGGCTTAGACTTGCAAGAATGGGACGTAGATATATTGCGTCAACGTATAGGAGTAATTTTTCAGAACTTTGTGCGTTACCAATTCACCGTCGGCGAAAATATTGGCGTAGGCGACGTAAACAACTTAGAAAATCAACAGCACTGGGAAATAGCCGCCGAAAAAGGCATGGCGCAACCATTCATAGAGAAATTACCCCAAAACTTTCAAACCCAATTAGGGCGTTGGTTCAAAAGTGGACAAGAACTTTCCGGGGGACAGTGGCAAAAAATTGCCCTCGCCCGCGCCTTTATGCGAACAAAAGCCGATATTTTAGTATTAGACGAACCAACATCAGCAATGGATGCTCAAGCCGAATTCGACATATTCAATCATTTTCGCACCCTGACTAAAAATCAGATGGTCTTTTTAATTTCTCACCGCTTTTCCACAGTCAGAATGGCTGACAAAATAGTAGTTATCGAAAACGGTAAAGTTGCAGAACAGGGAACCCACGAAGAATTATTACAAACCGGGGGACGTTACGCAGAATTGTTTTATTTGCAAGCTGCGGGATATAAATAATTCGTAATTCGTAGTTCGTAATTCGTAGTTCGTAGTTCGTAATTCGTAATTCGTAGTTCGTAATTTGTAATATTACCTTCCTTCTTCCCTCTTCCTTCGTGTACTTTGCGTCCTTCTCCCAAAGGGAGAGGCTAGCGCCAACGTGGTTCATTCCTCCTAAACCAACAACTCCAAAACACTATCCGACATATCAAAATTAGCAGTCACATTCTGGACATCATCCAACCCCTCCAGAGAATCAATTAACTTGAGGAGCGATCGCCCTTGCTCAGAATCAACAATCTCAATATAATTACTAGGAATCCAGCGTAACTCCACATCATCCACCTGAAAACCACTATCCTTAAGTATTTGACTGAGAACCTCTAAATTTGACATCTCAGTAAACACCTCAGCCATATCATCCTCAGTCATCTCATAAAACTCAGCCCCACCTTCTAGAGATGCTTCCAAAAGCTGGTCTTCATCATTCACTCCTGAAACCACACACACACCCTTTTGGTCAAACATCCAGCTAACGCAACCAGTTTCACCCAGGTTCCCACCACATTTACTAAAAGCCCCACGTAAATCAGCCGCCGTGCGATTACGATTATCTGTCAGGGCTTCAATTAAAATAGCTACACCACCGGGACCATAACCCTCGTAGCGAATAGCTTCAAAATTAGCACCATCACCGCCAAAAGTTCCCGCACCTTTAGCGATCGCCCGTTCAATATTATCATTAGGAATATCCGCCGCCTTTGCCTTATCAATAGCTGTACGTAACTGAAAATTTAAGCTGGGGTCTGGTACACCACTTCTAGCAGCAATAATAATTGCTCTAGATAACTGGGCGAAAGTCTTGCCCTTTTTGGCATCTACTACCGCCTTCTGGCGTTTAATATTCGCCCATTTACTATGTCCTGCCATAATCTAAAATGATTAACACTTACTTAAAAGTTTAGGATATATGTAGTTTTTGCCGAGATGTAAAGGATAGCCTCTTGAACTGTGTAAAAATTACCTCAATTGTGCGATACCTGATGAAACGTTATGCACGGCTTTTTTTCATACCCCAGAAATTCAGGAGAAAAAGAAAGAACGTGCAGTACTACTTGAGAAGTTTATTCCTGTTAGTGGTAGTAGGCATACTAGCTTTAAGTGGATGTCAGACCATACGCACAGCACAAACAGATGTAATTCATCTGACTTTATGGCAAGGTGTAAATCCACCATCAAACCGAGATGTTTTACAAAAGCTTGTAGATAAATTTAATCAAACTCATCCGCAAATTCAAGTAGAATCTCTTTATGCTGGACAACAAGACCAGCAAACGCCGAAAATTTTAGCCGCAGTCGTCGGTAATGCCCCGCCGGATTTATTATGGTATAACCCCACCATTGCCGGGCAGTTAGTGGAACTACAAGCTTTAATTCCTTTAGATGAAAAGCTAGATAATTCCCCAGTCAAAGCCGAAATTGACCCGGCTTTATTTGAATCAATGGAATACCAGGGGAAAATTTGGTCTGTACCATTTGCGACCAATAATGTCGCTGTATATTACCGTCCTAGTTTGTTTAAAGCCGCCGGAATTACCGAATTACCCAGAACTTGGGTAGAGTTTCGGGAAGTTGCCCAAAAATTAACTCGTGATACCAACAACGATGGCAGCATAGATCAATATGGGATGTTTTTGCCATTAGGTAAAGGAGAATTTACAGTCTTTACCTGGCTACCATTTATGTGGAGTAGCGGTGGCGAATTGCTGAATGGGGAAGCACAGAATGCATCTGGGGTAATGTTACAAGATAATTCCGGTGCGATCGCCGCCTTAGAATTTTGGCGTAATCTAATTAACGATGGTTCCGCTCTTTTATCTAGCCCAGAAAGAGGCTATGAAACAGGTGATTTAATTGCCGGTAACGTCGCCATGCAAGTCACAGGCCCCTGGAGTCTGGGAGAATTTACCGATAGTGGTGTAGACTTTGACGTTTTTCCCATACCCGTTAATGAACAACCCGCCACCAGTATCGGCGGAGAGAACTTATTTTTGTTCAAAAGTACACCAGAACGAGAACAAGCCGCCTTTACCTTTGCCGAGTATGCCATGAGTGCAGACTTTCAGACAGAATTAGCATTAGGAACTGGCTACCTACCAATCAACTTGAAATCTCGCCAAGATGCACAATATCAGCAATTTGTCAAAGAACTGCCTCCAGTGCAAGTATTTTTAGACCAAGCCGAACACGGGCGATCGCGTCCCATCTTTCCCGGTTATAATCGGATCTCCGACAGCCTAGGCCGAGCCATAGAATCAGTATTGCTCAGTCAAAACACCCCAACAGAAGCCCTAAAAATCACCCAACAGCGCTTAGATTTAATATTCAAATAATCTCTTCTCAACTCCTCCTCTCCGCGCCTCTGCGTACGCCAGTTGCTCATGGGGGAAACCCCCAAGACCGCACTGGCTCCTCTGCGTGAAACAAATCCACCAAACCCTCATAAAACGCAGACAATTTGGGAAAATAATAAAATAGAACACTACAACACCGATGTAGGAAAATATGACTCATCCATTCCTAGAACATCTACATAGTCCAAATCGCCCAGTTCTCGTCTTTGACGGTGCAATGGGAACCAACCTGCAAACCCAAAACCTAACTGCGGCAGATTTCGGCGGTCCACAATACGAAGGTTGCAACGAATACCTTGTCCATACCAACCCCGAAGCCGTAGCCAAAGTTCACCGAGACTTTCTCGCCGCCGGCGCTGATGTCATCGAAACAGACACCTTTGGCGCGACATCCATCGTTTTAGCAGAATATGACCTAGAAGACCAGACCTATTATCTCAACAAAAAAGCCGTAGAAATAGCCAAGCGCGTCGCCGCCGAATTTTCTACCCCAGAAAAACCCCGATTTGTCGCCGGTTCCCTCGGACCCACAACCAAACTTCCCACCTTGGGACACATTGACTTTGATACCCTCAAAACCAACTTCGCCGAACAAGCCGAAGCCCTATTTGATGGTGGTGTGGATTTATTCCTCGTAGAAACTTGCCAAGACGTACTGCAAATTAAAGCCGCCTTGAATGGTATTGAAGAAGTTTTTGCCAAAAAAGGGGAACGCCGCCCCTTAATGGTTTCCGTAACGATGGAAAGCATGGGTACAATGCTTGTCGGTTCAGAAATTAGCGCTGTCCTGACAATATTGGCACCATATCCCATAGATATACTCGGTTTAAACTGTGCCACAGGTCCAGACTTGATGAAACCACATATCAAGTATCTGTCCGAACATTCACCATTCATTGTCTCTTGTATACCCAACGCAGGTTTACCAGAGAACGTCGGCGGACAAGCACATTACCGCCTGACACCAATGGAATTACGCATGGCGTTAATGCACTTTGTTGAAGATTTAGGTGTCCAAGTGATTGGGGGTTGCTGTGGGACACGTCCAGAACACATTCAACAACTAGCAGAAATTTCTAGAACTCTGAAGCCAAAAGTCAGACAGCATAGTTTAGAACCAGCCGCAGCATCAATTTATTCCACTCAACCTTACGACCAAGATAACTCCTTCTTAATTGTCGGTGAACGTCTCAACGCTAGTGGTTCTAAAAAGTGCCGCGATTTGCTGAATGCAGAAGACTGGGATGGCTTAGTGTCCATGGCCAGGGCGCAAGTCAAAGAAGGCGCACACATCCTAGATGTCAACGTCGATTATGTGGGACGGGACGGTGTACGCGATATGCACGAACTGGTTTCGCGCATTGTCAATAATGTCACACTGCCCTTAATGCTGGACTCCACAGAATGGGAGAAAATGGAGGCGGGTTTAAAGGTAGCCGGTGGTAAATGTTTACTGAACTCTACCAACTACGAAGACGGCGAACCACGTTTTCTGAAAGTGCTGGATTTAGCTAAAAAATACGGCGCTGGCATAATCATTGGGACTATCGACGAAGATGGTATGGCAAGGACAGCCGAGAAAAAGTTTCAAATTGCCCAACGCGCCTATCGTCAAGCCGTAGAACATGGTATCCCTGCCACAGAAATATTCTTTGATACCTTAGCCCTACCGATTTCTACAGGCATTGAAGAAGACCGCGCCAATGGTAAAGCCACCATTGAGTCAATTCGGCGGATTCGCCAGGAATTACCCGGATGTCATGTAATTTTGGGTGTATCTAATATTTCCTTTGGTTTGAACCCCGCATCACGAGTTGTACTCAACTCCATGTTTTTGCATGAAGCAACAACAGCCGGAATGGATGCCGCCATTGTCAGTGCTAACAAAATTTTACCCTTATCTAAAATTGAAGACAAGTATCAAAAAGTTTGTCTCGACCTCATTTATGACAGGCGCAAATTTGATGGTGATGTCTGCGTTTATGATCCTTTAGGAGAACTTACCACCTTATTTGAAGGGGTAACCACCAAACGCGATAAAGGTGTTGATGAAAGTCTACCCCTAGAAGAACGCCTCAAGCGCCATATCATCGACGGCGAACGCATTGGTTTAGAAAAACTCCTGACACAGGCTTTAGAACAATATCCCCCCTTACAGATTATCAATACCTTCCTGTTGGATGGCATGAAAGTAGTCGGGGAATTATTTGGTTCAGGACAAATGCAACTACCCTTTGTATTGCAGTCTGCGGAAACCATGAAAACGGCGGTTGCATATCTGGAACCATTCATGGAAAAGTCAGAAACTGACAACAATGGCAAGGGAATCTTTATCATTGCCACCGTTAAAGGTGATGTCCATGATATTGGTAAAAACTTGGTGGATATTATCTTAACTAACAATGGCTACAAGGTGATTAACCTGGGCATTAAGCAGCCAGTGGAAAATATTATCCAAGCCTACGAACAGTACAAACCTGATTGTATTGCCATGAGTGGGTTGTTGGTGAAGTCCACCGCCTTTATGAAAGACAATTTGGAGACATTTAACGAAAAGGGAATTAGTGTTCCTGTAATTTTAGGTGGTGCGGCGCTAACGCCTAAGTTTGTGCATCAAGATTGCCAAAACACCTATAAGGGTAAGGTGGTTTATGGTAAGGATGCTTTTTCGGATTTACACTTCATGGATAAATTAATGCCGGCGAAGGCTGGTGATAACTGGGATGATTTCCAGGGATTTTTGGATGAAGTGGCAGAAGAAGCCGAAATTACTAGTGAAACATCACCAGTAGTGAAGGAAGAAGCCTCCACTCCCCAATCTCCAGCCCCCATTGATACTCGCCGTTCCGAAGCTGTAGCTGTAGATATCCAACGTCCCACACCGCCTTTCTGGGGAACTCAGCTATTAAAGCCTAGCGATATTCCCATTGAGGAAATACTTTGGCATTTGGATTTGCAAGCTTTGATTGCTGGACAATGGCAATTCCGCAAGCCAAAGGAACAGTCTAAGGAGGAGTATCAGGCTTTCTTGGCTGAGACGGTTTATCCGATTTTGGAGACTTGGAAGCAAAGAGTTATTAAGGAGAATCTCTTGCATCCCCAGGTAATTTACGGGTATTTCCCCTGTCAGTCTGAGGGGAATACTTTGTATATTTATGATCCAAACCACCCAGGCGCAGAGAACGCAGAGATCAGAACCAGTTTTGAGTTTCCTCGGCAGAGGTCTTTGAGGAGGTTGTGTATTGCAGATTACTTTGCGCCCAAGGATTCGGGGGTAATTGATGTGTTCCCGATGCAGGCGGTGACTGTGGGGGAAATTGCCACGGAGTTTGCTCAAAAGTTATTTGCTGATAATCAATACACTGATTACCTGTATTTCCACGGTTTGGCGGTGCAGGTAGCTGAGGCTTTGGCGGAATGGACTCACGCCAGGATTCGCCGGGAATTGGGTTTTGCTGCTGATGAACCGGATAATATTCGGGATATGTTGGCGCAGCGTTATCAAGGTTCGCGGTATAGTTTTGGCTATCCTGCTTGTCCGAATATTCAGGATCAGTACAAGCAGTTGGAGTTGTTGCAGACTAACAGAATTAATCTGTATATGGATGAAAGTGAGCAGATTTATCCAGAACAATCGACAACGGCGATTATTGCTTATCACCCTGTAGCTAAGTACTTCAGTGCTTAGGTATTACTGAAACCTAGATTTATAGAGGCGTTCCAGGGAACGTCTCTACTGGTAGAAATTTGTGCAAAACTCCATAACAATTCCTTGATAAAGCTGCACTATCTATTTGGGACTGTCCATAATTACGCTCTAAAATCTGAAGGTTTGGATTCTGAGCTACTTAGACTTTGAGGGTGGTGATTACTGTGTGACAGGTGTACCATTAAGAGTCATAACAGGATCGCCATCACAAAGACTAATATCAGCTTGCCAACGAGAGGGGAAATTTGGATCAATGAATGTGATTTCAAAATTCCCCCAATGATGGGTAGGTTTACTATCAGCCCCTTCTCTATAGAACCCATTTGATATCTATGCCTGAGCTAACCGCTTAAGCATGAGTCGAATAAAACAAAGATTAACTTTGGCAGTCGCATTAGCTAAAGTTCTCTCAAAGTTTTTGACTTACCGAAGGCTCCGATGCCATATCGACATGGAGCGTTTGAACAGTTAGGCATTATCACTCTGATTGTGAAACGAGCATTCCAACGCGGTGTAAATCTAACAAGGGGAGTGTCATCTCTTTGAAGGTCAGAAGAGATAAGATTGCCGTTGTCGTCGTAAACCTTTAAGTCAATATCCCGGCAATCGCTATCGCAAGCACCTACAATTGCGTAACTGACATTCCCCCTTAAATTTAAGGTAATATCGTTCTCTCCTCCATTACCTAAGTCACCGATAAAAGGGTCGTGAGTTAGACTATATCCACCAAAACCAGCGGCTAGAGCAGCTTTAATCAATTGACTACGGACTTGATCAGTCCATCGATCAGCACGAGCCAAATTCGCAGTCAATATGATATAACTTGTTAAAACAGAAATTATCAAGATGTACCTTCCCAAGACATCCCGGCTAGTAAAACTATTCCTCACAAGAAACCTCTCTGTAATTATAATCTTGAGTCGAAAAGATTTAGATTTTCGTAATTGGTTTAGCTATGGATATTATTTTATACAAAAACAGCAATACAATATACCTTTTACATAATTATTTTATGGTATGGCAAATATTTTTAGCTTGATTTAATTTAACTCACTTGTCTTAGCTCGACTTTATCCAAAATTAAGAACTCGGTTTCCCTCTCTGGCAAAAATCCTGGCTTCTTGGCAAATACTTTTTTCATATCACTGATTCTCGATGAAATCAAAAAATTAGAACACTTACCGCACAAAGGTTTCAGGGATAGCAATCGCGTTGCGAAAAAAATGGATAAAGTCGAGCTTAGAGAATGTTTGAAAAGTCGTAAAAGGTGTAAAAAAACTTTCTCAGTATAAGCTCTGAATAGATAAGGGTGATTGTTAGTGCTGAAGCAAAATGTTCAGAGAACTTAGCGCACGCGCAGCTTACTTTTATGTTTCCGCTAAAAGTGCTGTTTCTTTTCCTTGCTGACGCGGAGGAATATTAATGGAAAATTTAGTACCTTGACCTATTTCTGAATCACAGCTTAAAAGACCAGAGTGCTTTTGGACAATAATCTGATAGCTAATAGATAAACCTAAGCCTGTACCTTGACCAATGGGTTTAGTGGTGAAGAATGGGTCAAATAACTTTTGCTTGGTCTGTTCAGTCATCCCTGGACCATTATCTGTAATTTCTATCAGCACCCGGTTATCTTTGGTAACTGCGGTACTAATGAGGATTTGAGCGCTATTATTCTGAATTGCTTGTGGCGATCGCATCGCTGTTTGCTGATTATTATGATAATCTAATGCATCAATCGCATTATTCATAATATTCATAAATACTTGATTTAACTGCCCAGGATAACACTCTACTAAAGGTAAATTGCCATAATTTTTAATAATTTTAATTTCTGGATGTTCTGGCTTTGCCTTCAGACGATTTTGCAAAATCAGCAATGTACTTTCAATTCCTTCGTGAATATCGACTTCTTTCATATCTGATTCATCCAATCGGGAAAAGTTACGTAAAGATAAAACAATTTCCCGAATTCTTTGCGCTCCCATTTTCATAGAACGCAGAGTTTTTGGTAAATCATTCAACACAAACTCTAAGTCCATGTCTTCAATTTTTTCTTGAATTTTTTCTCCATGATCAGGAAAAGTTTCTTGGTATAAACTTAATAATGCCAAAATTTCTTGACAATATTCAGAAGCATGGATAACGTTACCAGAAATAAAATTAACTGGGTTATTAATTTCATGGGCGACCCCAGCGACTAATTGACCCAAGCTAGACATTTTTTCTGTCTGAATCAATTGCAATTGTGTATTTTGGAGTTCTGTTAAAGTTTGTTGAAGTTCTAATTCTGCCTGTTTCCGCTCAGTAATTTCCACTTCTAAACGTTGATTCATTACAGTCAATTCTGTATTTTTTAACAGTGTTTCACGAGATTCTTTTAAATTGATGGCCATATAGTTAAATGCTTTCGCTAGGTCTTCTATTTCATCACCTGTGCTAATATTCAAACGATAGTTTAAATTCCCGGCAGCAATTTCTGCTGTGCCAAATTGCAATTTCTGTAAATATTTAACTCTTGGTCGCCAAATTATAAAAAATTTCCCTATAAAGATAATTATAATCACAAAAACAATTAAAAAAGACATAATTGTTTGTAGTGTATATAGATTGTCTAATTCTTTTTGTATAAGGATATTTTGCTGATCAGCACGTTTAACTATATCCGAAAGAAATAATTCAATATCACGGTTAAAAGAATTAATCGCGCGAAAATACTGCTGAGAATCTTCCAGAGAATTTGTAATGGAATTTGATTTAGTTAGGTCATTAGTCATCTTATTGAGAAATTGGTGACGACGACGAACTACAGCTATTTCTGGAGAATCTTCTAGTAAATTTTCTAACCGATCTAGAGATTTGATAAAGGTCTTTTCAGACTTTTCTATGTCTGTATCTTCAGTTTGTAATAGAATTACATCCTTGAGTCCTATAATTTGCCGCTTTAAAGCATTTTCTGCTTCCAGCGCCACTTTGACTATTTCTGCACTTTTTTGGCTTTTATCACGGATGTTTTGTCTAATTTGCTGAGTCAGCATAGTTTTCCCAAACATGATCGCTACTATAAATCCCACGGTCAATGCAGAAGCTATAAGAAATTTTGTCGAAATTTTCATTTTTCTGACGTGGAAATTAAATTAAGTTCTTCGCGGATTTTCTGAATTGGTGCATAATCGGAAGGTATAACTAAGGTATATCCAGCAGACTCAGTTCCCACAATATCTTCAATACCATCTGGGCTACTAACAAAAGCTTTTTTCAGTTGTTGAATTAACTCAGAAGATAGTTTTCGAGACATTACTATGGGGGAATGAGGTATGGGTGCAGATTCCCAGATAATTCTAGAATTTTCAGGTGTGAGTTTACCCTTATTTTGCTGTTTTAAATAAGAGTCAATATTAGTAACAGCAGCATCAACAATACCGTCTTCTAAGGCTCCCATACTCTTGCTATGACTACCTGCAAACAGGACTTGAGCAAAATCTCGATAAGGGTTAATTTCTAGTTTTTTTAAAGTTGCTGCTGGCATCAAATACCCAGAAGTGGATGATTTATCTACAAAAGCAACGCGCTTGCCTTTGAGGTCTTGGATAGTTTGTATCGGGCTGTCTGCTTTGACTATAATACATGATCGATACCAAGGTTGCCCTGTTTCTTTATCGATAGGTGCAACTAAAGGTTCAACCTTAGCGCCCTTCTCTAGAGCTTCTAGATAGGTAACTGGTCCTAAATAAGCTAAATCCAGTTTATTTTGCACCAACCAATCAACGACTTCCTGATAATTTTGGGCAATTTGAAAATCAACTTGCCTTCCTAGTGATTTTTCTAAGTATTCGTCTAGGGGTTTAATCATTTTTTCTTGTTCTATGCGACTTTGGGTAGGTAGTATACCGATTGTTAAGGGAGATAAATTATCTGTGCTACTAACTCCACTGTCGAAAATAGACTGATAGTTGCTAAATATGTTTGTGGTACAACCTGCACTCAAGAATGCAAAAACCACTGCTAAAGTGAGAAATTTACTTTTTTTGAAGAAGTTATTTCTAGGGATTTTTTGCTGGATACCTACACATTTTTTCATAAAGTCAATTACAAATATATAGCGACAAAAGTCAATGACCCATGAGGGTAGCAAGACAGTCTTTAGTCAGTTTATTATTCCCTAAAAAAATGTAAAAGTTAAAACTATTAAGGAGTTTCTGGAAAGTTAATATGCAGAGATATTTAGATTTAAGAAATTATCTGTGGCGATTAGAAGTCCCACATAGATAGACGAAACCCGCACTTCGACAAGTGTTACAGTGAGCTTGCCGAACTGCTGAGTGACCACCTGTGCGGGTTTAAAATGTTGATTTTTCCTTAGTTCAGTTGGTTGAATTTCTGTACGAGAAGCTGGTACTGGTCATGGTTGTATAGCAGCCTACAGCCTGGGGCATCGAGGCTCTATTATATTGTGCTAATTCCATAGCTGGTTAAGTATGAAATATGACGGTCAGTAGGGGTAGAAATGCTAGTAAGAAATTATTCCAAGAATGACTTTTGATTTCTGGGGTGGGTTCTGGTGGTGCTAATAAAGCTTCTATTCTCTGTTCTAAGCGTAGCTTGCCGCCGTAGGCATCGCCGCCACTAGCCCCTAAAGCTGCACAGCAAATTGCTGATGATATAGATGATACACTGTTTTTGCTGACTACCATCAGTAATGATTCCGCCAATAGCAAGGGGTCTACCTGTGATGCAGCGTAACTGTCAGCCCGTAATTCTCGCAATGCTAGGAGTTCCTCCCACAAGGCATTTGTATTGGGTAACCAACTGGTACTGGCGCGAACCCAACCTAGCCAGAAAAACCAAAATGTGTCTCGGTAATGGTAGTGTCCTTGTTCATGTGCTAAGACACTATTGAGGTGGGCGGGAGAGAGGGTTTGCAGTAATCCTTGGCTAACTACTAGTTCTGGATGCCAAAAGCCTATTTGACCTGCAAAGGGCGCGTCTGTGTTAAGTAGGCGAATTTGTTTACCGTGAATATCTACTAGGGGGGATTTACGGGCTGATTCCACTGATTGGTAACCTTGAAAGGCTAGGGTAATGCATAAAATGGCAAAAAATCCCAGCAAAATTAATGCTAGTTCGTAACTCCACCACTCAGTATTTATTCCGCCCATTTTACCTTGAGGTCCCATGAATAGGACTGCGATCGCCGTCATGAAAATTAATAATGGGGGGAAGAGAAATAAAAATAGCGATCGCCGCCATCGGAGATTCCAGTTACCTTGGAGATGATTCCCAGAGTGTCTTAAACTCCAAGCAACTGTGATAGCAGTTAAAATCATCATCAAATGCATGATTATTGTTCCTCCCTGGCTTGGCGTGCGGCTTGAATGCGTTTGGCGATCGCTTCTAGTTGATCGCTAGCAGCTGCATCTAGACTATCAGCAAAGGCGGCGATTACGTCGGGATTACCTACGGCGAGAAATTTTTGTAACTGGTCATGGGCTTTGATTACCTGTGCTTGCTGCTTTGTCAGCTGGGGTTGCCAATAAAATGCTCTGCCTTGTTTGTTACAGGCTAGCCAACCTTTATCAGTGAGACGACGTAAAACTGTAGTTACAGAAGTATAAGCTAGTTCGCGGTTGGGGTCTGACAGGATGCGATCGTGTACATCTTTAACTGTCGCTGAACCCAGTTCCCAGATTATATTCAAAATTTCTGCTTCCAAGGGGCCTACAGACATTTGTTTGGGGCGGTATTCGGGTAAAGGTGCCATATTTATTTGGTAAGGAATTTTAGAGATGGAATAAGCAGATGGCAAAGATTCCTTCTCTATATTGCCAAGTAGCTGAGGATTAAAACCGTTTGTGCTGGGATTTATTCTGTTTTCAGATTACCTTTGTTTGCCTTTCTTGATCTCGGCTGGGTAATCATATATAAAAAATACTCTGGGCTGATGATAAGAAATACTCAGAATTTAACTGTGATTATGGTGAATGACACCCATTAGAATGTAATCTCGGCAGTAGTATTTAGAGCAGGTTTATCTACCGCGTGAAGCTATTCATCTACCACACTCCGGAATTGACTCCCATCGGCGAAACTCCAGACTGCGCGATCGCAGTTGATGTTTTGCGAGCTACTAGCACTATAGCTACTGTTTTGGCATCTGGTGGCGAAGCTGTGCAAGTCTTCAGTGATTTAGAACAACTGGTTGCTGTCAGTGAAAAATGGCCTCCAGAAAAACGACTCCGAGCCGGAGAACGCGGTGGTGCTAAAGTCGCTGGTTTTGACTTGGGTAACTCTCCTCTAGACTGCACAAGGGAAGTAGTCGAGGGGCGACGATTATTTATTAGTACCACCAATGGCACTCGCGCTTTACAACGGATAGAACAGTCCCCAAGTGTACTGGCCGCAGCTTTGATTAATCGGGCGGCGGTGGTGCAATTTCTTCTGGATAAACAACCAGAGACTGTGTGGATTGTCGGTTCTGGCTGGGAAGGAACGTTTTCTTTAGAAGATACAGTTTGTGCTGGGGCGATCGCTCATAGTCTGGTAGAGAAGTCCCAATTTTCTCCAGTGGAATTAGCTGGTAATGATGAAGTAATTAGTGCGATCGCGCTTTACTCACAATGGCAAAATGACCTATTGGGATTATTCCACCAAGCTAGTCACGGCCAACGGTTATTACGTCTGGAATCACACGAAGATTTAGAATATTGCGCTCAAACCGATATTTTAGATGTCTTGCCCATACAGCAAGAACTGGGGGTTTTGAAAAGTCAGTAACTAAAAAATTCTTTTTCTGTTTGAAGATGCCCTTTTCTAGATTATAATCTGGAAAGGGGTATACTTGCTAAATTTCATCTTTTATAAAGCTTGTAAGAATTGCTTCATAGCATCAAATGCAGGGCTATCCCACGGTAAATAACCTGCCTTTGCTGCTTCTCCTAAACGTTTATCTGGTTCTATTTGCGACGATAACCAAGCACGTATACGTGCTTTTGAGATATCTTTAGGTTTGGGTTGTCGTTGTGCTGTATTGTAAACACAATGAAAGTAATCGTCTATGCATTGTATAGCTTGATCTGTTTTTATCGCTTCTAAGCAGACATCTTCAAGCATTCCGCTATCTTGATATTCTGGAAGAATTAATATGCTGACTTTGGGACTATCCCCTACAATTTCTTTTGGGTAGTTTGGTACAGGTAATTTGGCATTTTTTAAAGAGCCGCATATACTATCAAATGCACTTTTTGTAGACTCATCTGCATCCCTTGTGATACCCAGAGAAACAATGTCTCTAAAACCAGGGCGCAAAAATAGTTGTTTCAAATAATTGCCCAGTGCTTGCTTACCTCCATATTGTTCTACCTGAATATCAGTAATGTTGAGATGCTTTAGTAAGGCATTAAAAAACAATACTTCCTCAGAACCTTCACCAATAAGTAATTTTGGTCTTGATAATTCTAGAGATTTGCTAGACATCAGCGAATCTCCCAGTCAAATTCTTCTGAAGTTTCTAAGGCTTCTTTATCGTATGTGAATGCTTGAATTTTATCTTTGACTCTTTCAAGTCGATGGTAACGAAAATCATATTTCTCGCTATTATCAAATGCTTCATGAGCTGCAATAATACATTCCCGACTATGGGTAGTGGCAAATATTTGTACATCTGCTCGTCGAGCAGCATCAGCTATGGCTCTCCAGACATCAGTTAAAACTGAGTGATGTAAGCCATTTTCAATCTCGTCAATTAAAATAGTCCCGCCTTTAGCATTAGCTATTGCCAATACAATTGAGAGCAAACGCCTCATTCCTTCTCCCATAAGTGGTAATGGAACTAATTCACGCATACCTATATCACCATTGATTATTGGTTCACGCTTAATGACCAGCAAACTCAAGCGGCGCAAACGAGGCTCTAATAACTGGAGTGTTTCTAAAACTTCATTTTGCCTTCCAATTCGTTCTAAATGGCTAAAACGTTCAGCGTCTTCTATTGGTGAGCTTGTACTAGTTGTAAGATAGATACCTAAAGGGAATTTTTCTCGCCGATAACGCGTACCCAGGAATTTACTACCATCGGCTCTTAAAGAAATGCGTAAGGGATTTATTTCATTGGGATCTTGGTACTCCCAATCTAAGCTAGAGTATGGTCTGACCTCTGTTGTGAGTGATTCATCAACTTTGGAACTGGTATTATGATAATTTAAAAGAGATAAATCATCTATTTGCTCTTCTTCTGATTCAAGAAGAAAAATTTTCAAAATTCGTTGTAAATTATTTGCGTCTAAATCAATAATTTCAATTACTTTGTCAATATCTTGGTTGAAGAAAAAACCTCTAATTTCTTCAATGTCTTCAAATTTAATTCCTCCTCTGGGAATACCCCGCAGGCGATTAACCTGAAATAATGATTCAGGATTACTGGGGTTAATAAACATAAAAATAGCTTCTAAAAGAGATGTTTTACCAACATTATTTTTTCCTGCGATTAAGTTTACTCGTTCCAGTGGCTCAAGAGTTAAGTTCTGGAAGCAACGAAAGTTTTTTAGTGTCAATGAGCGCAACATGATTTAATTTATCGCCTCAGCAAAAGCTTATTACTCTTAACAGCTTATCTTCTCTGTCATCTAACAGTTAATTTTCATAGGATAATTTTTGAAGAAGTCTTTTGACAAGCACTTAAGAATCACATCCTCAATATAAAAAAATCCCCTAGTATGACTACCAGGGGTAAAAACTTCTAATTAAGTAACTTGATTAAAATACTAGCCAGCATTAGCCATCAGTAACTCTCGCTTTTCTGTGCCATGTATGATTACCTGATTGTCATCATCAACATCCACAGTAGCTACGACTCCATCAGTCACTTCACCAGAAAGCATGGCTTCAGCTAGAGGATCTTCTAGCAAGCGCATAATTGCCCGGCGTAACGGTCTAGCACCATAACTGGGGTTATAGCCTTCTTCTACTACCCGCTCTTTAAAGCGTTCTGTAACTTCTAAAGTAATGCCCTTTTCAGTCAAGCGGCCTGCAAGTTCTTTAAGCAGGATATCAGCAATTTGCTTGACCTCATCCTTCGCCAACTGGGTAAAGACGATAATATCATCCAAGCGGTTGAGGAATTCCGGACGGAAGTAAGCCTTCATTTCCTCATTTACTAGGGTACGAATACGGTTATAGCTAGCATCGGCTGCTGTCTCGAAGTCAAAGCCTAAACCACCGCCACCTTTTTCAATTACCTTGGAACCAATGTTGGAAGTGAGAATAATTAGCGTATTCTTGAAGTCCACTTTCCGACCTTTAGCATCGGTTAGATGTCCATCATCCAACAGTTGCAGCAACATATTAAACACATCGGGGTGCGCTTTTTCGATTTCGTCGAATAGTAGCACTGAGTAGGGTTTGCGGCGTACTGCTTCTGTAAGTTGACCGCCTTCGTCGTATCCTACGTAACCAGGAGGTGAACCAATGAGTTTGGAAACTGTGTGTCCTTCCATGTATTCGGACATATCGAAGCGAATCAATGATTCTTCGCTGCTGAAGAAGTATGAAGCTAAGGATTTCGCTAACTCTGTTTTACCAACTCCGGTGGGGCCAGAGAAAATAAAACTCGCAATGGGGCGATTGGGATTTTTTAACCCGACTCTGGCGCGACGAATGGCACGAGATACGGCTGTAACTGCTTGTTCTTGACCAATTAATCGCTCGTGCAGTGTGTCTTCTAGGTGTAGCAGCAGTTCTGACTCTGATTCGGTGAGTTTGTTAACTGGTACACCTGTCCAAGAAGCGACAATTTGAGCAATGTCTTCTTCATCTACAACGGGTGAGTTGACAGGTTTCTCTGTTTGTACTTCCGGATGTAGGTCGGCTGTGAGTTTCATTTCCTCGTCGCGCAGTTCTCCAGCTTTGTCAAAGTTCTGAAGTCTGACGGCTTCCTCTTTGGCTTTAGTTACACCAGCTAATTGCTGTTTGAGTTCTTTATTGGTAGAAGTCCGGGAATTCCGCAAGCGCACACGAGAACCAGCTTCATCAATCAGGTCAATGGCTTTATCTGGTAAAAAGCGATCGCTGATGTAACGATCTGACAACTCGGCGGCGGCGACCACAGCTTCATCAGAGATATGTACTTTATGGTGTTGCTCATAAGCGCCCCGCAAGCCGTAGAGAATCTCAATGGTTTCTTGGATTGAGGGTTCTCCTACCAAAACTGATTGGAAACGACGCTCTAAAGCCGCATCACGCTCAATATACTGACGATACTCATTCAGAGTGGTTGCACCAATACATTGGAGTTCACCACGCGCCAAGGCAGGTTTGAGGATATTGGCTGCATCTAAGCCGCCTTCTGTCCCACCAGCCCCAACTAAGGTGTGAACTTCGTCAATGACTAGAATGATATTGCCCGCAGAACGGACTTCTTCAACTACTTTCTTGATGCGTTCTTCAAAGTCACCACGAAAACGGGTTCCAGATATCAGTAGTCCCATATCTAAGCTGATCACTTGCTTATCTAGCAGGACTTCTGGCGCATCTTGATTAACAATCCGTTGCGCTAAACCTTCGGCGATCGCAGTTTTACCAACTCCTGGTTCACCGATTAACACTGGATTATTCTTTGTCCGACGACCAAGAATTTGAATTGTCCGCTCAATTTCTTTGGCTCGACCAACTACAGGGTCAAGCTTACCCTCTTGGGCTAATTTCGTGAGATTTCTGCCAAATTCTTCCAGGCTGAGGTTTTGGCTGCGCTGGGAACTACTACCACCTGCACTGGCAAAAACAGTTCCACCTTCACCTAAACGGCGGATGACATTTGTGCGGACATTCTTCAGGTCAACCCCTAGATTTTGCAGGACTTTAGCGGCGACACCTTCACCAGCCTCAGTCAATCCCAAGAGTAAGTGTTCTGTATTTATGTAGTTATGTCCGAGACTATTGGCTTCTCTAAAGGATTGCTCAAATAAGCTTTTCACTTTAGGCGTAAAAGGGATTTCTGGTGGTACAAAACCAGAACCTCTACCGATAATTTTTTCGACTTCGCGGCGTGCTTCCTTGAGAGTAACGCCCAATTCGGCTAGCACTTTAGCAGCAACCCCAGTTCCTTCCCCGATTAGACCCAGGAGGATTTGTTCTGTTCCTACGAAATTGTGTCCCAGGCGACGTGCTTCCTCCTGGGCTAACATAATTACTTTAATGGCTTCGGAAGTGAAGTGTTCAAACATAGTGGATTCTTGCTCCCTTGCTGCTTTGGGCTTTGGGTGAGCTAAATATTCACCCTTATTTAAACTTTTTTGTATTTTCTTAAAGATAATGTATCTTTATTTAAAGTTGCATGGCAGTGGTGAGAGCCGTATGGGGCGAGGTGTGGTTGCCGTCATGATTAATTATGAGGGAATGGAAACATTGTTGCATCTAGACTAGGGATGAATTTATCATCAAAACAGAGGTATAAATTATGTCTGAATTACAGGGTAATAAAGATCAACAACATCCTCTTTATAACCGCGATCGCCCCTCTATTCATATTTTACTCGCTCAAGAGCCAACAAACTACCATTTAGCAGAATTAGCTAGATTAAGAATTCGTTATCAAGGCTTTCCCGGAGCCAGAGATATTCAACAAGACCTGGATAAAGTCTTGCAGCAGTGGGGTTTGACGGAAGCGGAACTGTTTGAGAAAACTCGTCAGCTTCATGATGCAGGGGGAATTTATCAAAGTCGGGGTAAAAAAGAAGAGGAAGATTGGAATTAGTCATTGGTCATTGGTCATTGGTCATTGGGGTTAGGTCGAAGAACTTTTTCCCTCGTCTCTCTCACGCGCCTCATCCTTATTCATCTAAATTCCTTTCTTCTCCATACTTCCGCAATTTCTGTAACAGTTTTTCTTGGGGTGCTTCGGGAATTACTGGATTAACCACTGCTGGGGTTTTCGGTTCAACCATCTGAACAGCAGCAGGTATTGGCTTAATATTTAGCGCCTGTGGGCTGGGTTGGGGAATGGGAATTTCCAGGTCGGGTATGCTAACAGGAGGCTGGTCTTTGGTTTTTTTGTTAACAGGAGACTGTTTAAGCACTGGTTTGTTAACTGCTGTTTTCAGAGATTCTAAATTAGCAGCTACCTTAACTTGTTCCTCCATCTGTTCTGTAGAAGATACCAAACCACTTAAACCATTGACCAATTGCAGCAAATTTTGGCGGAAAGCAGGATCACCTGTCAATTGATCTAAATCAGAGGTGATTTTTTGGGTATTCTCAAAAGTCACCCTAGCTGAATCTAAGGTTTGCTGCATTAGCACTATATTCTGAGGGTCAGTTAAGGTTTTAGATGCGTCGCGTAAATTGGCTGAAGCTTGGGCTGCATTTGCAGAAAGATTTTCTAAATTGTTGAGTAATTCGCCTTGAGTTAGTTTATTAACCGCAGGTGATAGGCTACTGACTGTGACTCGGAGTTGGTTGCTAGTTTCGGTGATATTGTTCAAAGCGCCAACTAAAGAACTCCGGTTAGTTGTCACCAATTCATCTAAATTGCTTAATAACCGATTAGCTTGATTGGCGGTGGAACTAAATTCGCTAGCTGTTTCACCTAATTGATCTACTGTTTTAGTAGCGGATACAGTCAGTTTATTTGTGGCGCGTTGCACTGAATTAGCCGTATCAGAAAATGTACCTATTTGTTGTTCAAAGCTTTTACTCAAACCTCGGAAATCCTGACTGAGGGATGCAACACTAGTGGCTGCTGCTGTTGAACTTTCTAGAAGTCTATTCAGTTTTTGATAGAATTGTGGATCATTGTATGTAGTGGCTAAATTCGTGGAGGTGCGAATCAGTTCATCAATGCTGATGCCAATTTCACCTGTTAACCGCGAACCATTACAGACTATGAGAGTTTCGTCACAGTCATCATCTAAGGGTTGAGCGATCGCCCCTACAGGTATAGAGCTTTTGGGTGTAATATCAATAATACTTTCACTAATTAATCCACTCTGATTCGCTTCAATTACCACATCACTGGCAATCATCAAGTTAGCTGGAGCAATTTCAACTTCCACCTCTACAGCATTTGATCCTGCTTGCACTTTAGAAATATTGCCTACTTTCACACCCCGATAGCGGACTATTGCGCCTCTTTGCATCCCACCAGCATTCGCAAATTCTACAATAAATTTGTACGAATTACTACCAGCAGTAAATCTATTTAACCAGAGAACAATCATCACAAATGCTCCCAAACCCAAGACTATGAGCAATCCCACTGAGCCTTCTCTTAATGTGCGCTTAGAAGCAAAGCTGTTTGTTATGATATCTCGCATATTATTTCTCCATCCACCTAACCAGCGACCTGAATTGGTCCATCCACACTGCCACTTATAAATTGTCGAATCAAGGGATTTTCTGTGCTATCTATCTCACTCACTTTACCTTGCCATTGCACTTTACCTTGATAAAGAAAGAGTATTCTATCAGCAGTCCGGTGAATAGTACTATCTTGGTGCGTCACGATCGCATAAGTACTACAGACTCCTTGTGTTAATTGTAACTGACGAATTAAATCTTCGATAACTGTAGAGGCAATAGGGTCAAGTCCGGCGGTGGGTTCATCATATAGTAAAACTTCTGGACCCTCTGTGGGATTATCAGGATTAGAAATAATCGCCCTAGCAAAACTTACCCGTTTTCGCATTCCCCCGGATAATTCCGATGGATAAAGATGACCGATTCCCGATAAACCCACCATTTCTAATTTTTGTTTCACCAGTTCTTGAATGCGCGATCGCGGTATCTTGGAATGTTGATACAGTAAAAAACCCACATTTTCATCTACCGTCAACGAATCAAATAACGCCGCCTGTTGAAACACCATCCCAATCCCAATGGGATCAGCACTGTCCTCAATTAACCCATCTCGCCGTACCCCTTCCACATAAATTTCTCCACTATCAGGAGCCATTAATCCGGCAATAATCCGTAGAACCGTTGATTTACCAGTTCCTGAAGGGCCAATAATCCCGACTGCTTCCCCCCGATAAATTGTCAAATCCACATTATCTAAAATTTTATTGTTACCAAAAGATTTAGAAATGCCTTTCAGTTCAATTAATGGTTCATTCATTGGTCATTATTAATTACTCATTAAAATATGAACTTAGCACTCAACACTCAACATTCTCAAAGTGATGCGATCGTCATTGGTAGCGGTATTGGTGGATTATGCGCTGCTGGTTTACTGGCTCGTTACGGTAAACGGGTTATTGTGTGCGAAAGCCATAGCATCCCAGGCGGTGCAGCCCACAGCTTCAAACGAAGAGGATTTGAATTTGATTCTGGCCCCTCTTTCTATTGTGGTCTCACAGATTCTCAGAGTTTGAATCCTCTCACCCAAGTTCTTCAAGTCCTGGGGGAATCTCTCCAAGTTATACCCTATGATCCATTTGGACACTACCACTTTCCTGAAGCCATTTTTGCAGTTTATCGCAATGCTGAGAAGTACCTGAATGAACTGGATAAAATTACGCCCCAAGGTGCTAAAGAATTCCAACAATTTGCCCAACGCTTGTTAAAGCTATATGAAGGAATGAAAGGTATACCTACTCTAGCTTTGAGAGCAGATTGGCAGGTGATTTTGGTATTAATCCAACGTTATTTTTCATCTTTAACGAAAATGTTACCTAACTTACCCCTGGTGCAGTCTTCTGTGGGTAATGTCATGGATGCTACAGTCAAAGACCCTTGGGTAAGGCGGCTAATTGACCTAGAATGCTTTTTATTGTCGGGTTTAAAGGCACACGGCACAATTGCCCCAGAGGTAGCTTTTATGTTAGGTGAGCGCTCCCGTGCTGGGGTTGAGTATCCTGTGGGCGGGAGTGGTGCAATTATCGCTGCTTTAGTGAGGGGTTTAGAACGTTGGGGTGGTCAGTTACGTCTAGGCTGTCATGTTGAGCAAATCTTGGTGGAATCTGGTCAAGCTGTGGGTGTAAAGTTGCAAAACGGTGAAATCATCTCAGCCCCCATAGTCATCTCTAATGCGACGCTTTGGGATACCTACAATCATTTATTACGTCCTGAAGATTTACCCGCATCTTACCGGAAAGTTGCATTAGAGACACCAGCCATTGAAAGCTTTATGCATTTACACTTAGGCATCCGGGCGACTGGTTTAGAAAATCTGACGGGACATCATGTAGTAGTTCATGATTCAAGTCAAGATATCACCGTACCGGGTAATACTTGCATGATTTCCATTCCCAGTGTGTGGGATGCAACTTTAGCACCAGAAGGACATCATGTGGTTCATGCTTACACTCTGGAACCTTACGCCGGCTGGGAACGAAATCATGGGTATGAAGCCAAGAAACAGCAGAAAGCGCAAAGTTTATATCGGGCTTTAGAGCGAGTTATCCCTGATATTCGTGAGCGTGTGGTGTTAGAACTCATTGGGACACCTCTAACTCATGCTGGTTATCTCAGACGATATCAGGGAACCTATGGCCCAGCTATAGTTGCGGGTCAGGGGATGTTTCCCGATACGCACACACCGATAAAAGGTTTGTATCGTGTGGGTGATAGCACTATGCCAGGAATTGGTGTCCCTGCGGTAGCTGCTTCGGGTATTTTGTGTGCTAATTCTTTGGTATCACCACGGCAAACAGCAGAGTTGTTATAAACCCGCTTATCTTATACCAATTATTTATGAGGCTGCATATTATTTCTACCTCTCCAGTTCCCTCCCTGCTTGCGGGGAGGGTTAGGGTGGGGTTCTTTGTCTGCATCTTTATATTGAATTGGTATTAACTACTCAAGCTTTTCTCATCTCACGGATGATCACCATCAGTTCTCAGGGAAATCAGGCAAAAACGCTATAATTTACCCTAAGCATGATTTATCCTACTTCTAAGCGCAAAAATGGCAGAGGTATCTTTAAAGCTTTTCTTTTCTTACTCTCACAAAGATGAATCTCTACGGGATGAATTAGCTAAACACCTGACTATATTGGAACGGCAGGGTGTAATATCGGGCTGGTATGACCGTAAGATACTACCCGGACAGGAGTGGGACTACCAGATTAACGACAATTTAAAGACAGCCGACATCATTCTGTTGCTTGTCAGTTCAGACTTTCTTTTTTCTAACTATTGCTGGGATGTAGAAGTAAAAAAAGCAATAGAACGCCATGATGCGAGAGAGGCTTGTGTAATTCCAGTGATTTTGCGGAGTGTTGATTGGACTGGCGCACCATTTGCTAAACTTGGAGCTTTGCCTAAGAATGCTGAACCTGTGGTATCAAGACATTGGCACTCTCAAGATGAAGCTTTCACGGATGTAGCCAAAGGTATTCGTACTGCTGTTGAACAACTTAAGAGGGAACGAGAAGAAATCCAACTGGAAGCCGATGAAGCCTATAGGTTACAGAGAGAAAAAGAAGAAGAGGATAGGTTAAAACGGCAACAGGAAGCCGATAGGCGGCGACGAGAACAGGAACAAGCTAAACAAAAAGAAGTCGATAGGCGGCGACGAGAACAGGAAACTGATGATCTGAGTTCTGATAAAGGTGTAGACTATAGGCGGTTGCGAGATTTACTCAAAGCTGGAAAGTGGAAACAAGCAGACCAAGAAACTCTGAAAGTGATGCTGAAAGCTGCTAATAGAGAAGGAGAAGGCTGGCTTAATTCGGATTCAATTGAACAATTTCCTTGCACTGACTTACGCACTATTGACCAATTGTGGGTAAAATATAGCAATGGGTGTTTTGGGTTTAGTGTCCAAAAGCGAATTTATGAAAGTGTTGGGGAAGACTACGAAAAGTTTGGCGATCGCATCGGTTGGCGACGGCGAAAAAAATGGCTTTACTATTCCGAACTGACCTTCTCCCAGAATGCCCCTGGGGGGCATCTCCCAGCTGAGGGATTAAGTTTGGCGATCGCATCGGTTGGCGACGGCGAAAAAAATGGCTTTACTATTCCGAACTGACCTTCTCCCAGAATGCCCCTGGGGGGCATCTCCCAGCTGAGGGATTTAGGGGTGAGGTGAGAGTTGGGGAAGTTTGGGGTGAGGTGAAGTTAGGGGGATGTTTTAGGGTGTGTTTGGGGTGACTCTCTTCTCTCGCGTCGAGACTTGTAAACTGTAACATATAAGGCTTACACCAAATTGTAAAGATTCCTAAACGAGTCATTTTCCACGAAGTATTGCGGGTTCTACGTTTCCGATACCTGGCACTGTCGCTTTTCCCACTTCTCATGTTTTGCTTGTAGTATATCGCTAGCAACTTGCGGGTTATAACAATTAGCCAAGATAAACTGAGATGCTACTTTTTCTACTTCTTCGTTAGTCACTTCCCATTCATCCCAAGGTAGTCTCATTTGTCCCGGAGAGTGTTTCTTCCCCTTTGCTTTTCCCTTCAACCCTGCTAATAATTTACTTCCCCAGTGGTGGCGCTGTTCTGGCTTAGGTTTAGGGCGATATTTTTTGCAAAATCCTCTATACTTAGCCGCACACTCATCTAGAGTTTTACCCAACTTCAAAAACGCTGGATGCCATTCAGTGATACCATCATCACCTAATCTATCGTGAATACCATAATTGCTGAAATCGTAGAAAAAACCTGGCTGCATTCCGGCGACTTTAGGGTTAGCGTGAATATATCGCAGGGTGTTTAAAGCTCTTTTGCTGTCTGTATTCTCAAAGCCGCTACTATGATATCGCTTTTCCCAAAAGTGTCCCGTGCGGTTGAGCATTCTATTAAAGCACATAGCAGTGTACCAATTTAACCAGTGCATAATTTTGGGTAAATCTTCTGGCTGTGCCGGTTCTAACAAATAATGAATATGATTGCTCATGATGCACAAAGCATAAAGCTTAAAGTGATATTTATTCTGAGCTTTTTTGATAGCGTAAAGAAATACTTCCCGACATTCTAAGCGTGTCAGGCGAAACTCCCGATTATTGCAACGAGTCGTGATGTGATAGCAGAAGCCCGGTTGGTGGTTTCGTGGTTTGCGAGACATGATTAACTATTTTAGAGACATTCCATAGAACATCTCTACATTCTTTTTCGGAGATGTCTAATGCTGATGCACTTTTTCTAGTAACCAAAGAGAAGCAACAGTACCGACAAAATGAGCCGCAATAGCATTGATGTTCGCTACCACTATAAATACATCCAAAGCCCGAATGATTTTATTAGGATCAGTAATTGCTAATCCTGGGGGTTGGGATACAGCTTTTGCGACTAGCACACTGACGCTGATTTCTGCGCCTAAAATACTAATCAGTATTCCCACTAAACTCGCCATAATTCCCAGACGAATGGCTCTAGTTGTATCCGTTTTACTAGGATGCAGAGTAGGATTAAGATTGTCTAAGCGTCTACCTATGCGGGTATAACGAAAATCCCAAAATACGCTGAAAAGTAATAATAAAATCCCAGCTACAGCCCAAAATACACCAACTCCTAATCCGGGATTTGACTGATTTGTAAAGTTACCCCCAGGAGAAGCAAATAATAACAATAAGCCAGAAACCAGTGCTAATGCTAATTGTACCCATAACATTACCCACCCTGTGAGGCGAATTTGATTGGCAATTTTATGTTTAGATGATCTAGTCTGCGATCTGGCTAGGGATGATCGCGCTTCTGTTTCTGGTTGCATATTATTTCCTAATCGCCCACCTAAAATCATATTTGCATTACTTGCACTCATACACCCAACTAGGGAGATAATTAGCCCTAAGTCTTGAGGAAGAGATCAAACTATAGGAATCCGGTTTGATTTATGAAAAAATTAAGTATTGTAGGGTGTGTTAGGATGAAATCCGTAACGCACCAAAGCCTTAATAATGAATGGTGCGTTACGCTACCGCTAACACACCCTACGTGTCTGTGTCAGTCCACTACGTGTCTGTTCCCAGCTATAACTGTGATAATTAAGAGTAGGCAGCACAACCCAAAGGATATGGTGCATGATCAGATCGTGGATAGTAATTGGGGGTGTGGCTTTGTTGATTGCGTTAGCAGCTAACTTGATTACACCTAGTGATATTCAATGGTTTAAGCGCTTACAAAGACCAAGATGGTTAACTTTTGAGGGCGCGATTCCTCTGATTTGGACTGTAATATTTATTTGCGGTGCTTGGTCAGCTTATATTATTTGGGAAAGTAATCCCGGAACTAGAAGCACTTGGTTACTGATGGGTTTATATTTACTCTTAGAAATTGTGACTATCGCGTATACACCTGTGATGTTTCGGCTGCGTAGTTTGCGGGTGGGGACAATTTTGGGTGGTACAGGTTTTGTAATTTGCCTAATATTAACACTGGCAATTTTACCGATTTCTCGTATCGCAGTCTTATTATTAATTCCCTATTTACTTTGGAGTCCCATCGGTACTTATACGACTTGGGAAATGATTAACCTCAATCCTCAAGATGGGTAAACTCTTGGGGTAAATCATCAGCTTTAGTCAAAATGAATAAACTCCCATCTCCTCCCCGTCCAATTCTGAAATTTTCATCTAAATAAGTAATATCAAGAGTGGGTACTCTACCTTGGGGACCCTTAGCAGGAATTACTTTAAAGGGGTTAAGTTGGGGAGTTTCAAAGCCAAATATCTTCTGAATGGATAGATAGCGTTTGTCAAAGTTCACATTGATGCGTTGATTTGGTAACGGCGATAAATTATCTGTAGCTGGTGCAAAACTAGCTGTTACTTTCACATATCCCGCAACTATTCCCAGGGGATGTTTGACAAAAGCTAAGTTAAAAAATAATGTCTTGCTAACGTCAATTACTTGATAAACTTCACCCAACTGTAATCCTAATGGTAGGGAATCTAAAGAACGGATTTCTCTAGCTGTGGAGTAGAGTAATTTCCATGGACCATTCAGTAAAGAAATTGCGTTGACAAGGGGTTGGGGATGAGGATTACAGCTTTCTAATTCGGTGGTTAATTCGGCAATTTCTGCGTTTGAGGTTTTATCTAGCTGCAAATCTGTGAGAGGAGATTTGAGATGGCGTTTGCTTTGCATCTCCTCTAGGGAAGCTTGTAATTTTTGCTGTAGTAAAAGTCGATTATTCAAGGTTCAGATATTTTCCGACCATAACGTGCAGTTAAAGGCTCTGCCGGATTAATTTGATTATACAACCAAGCCCACATTTGATCACCAAAGGAAAAATGCCACCATTCTCTAGGGTTGCGTTGGAATCCTGCTTTTAACATGACATCATGCAATAATTGCCGATGGGCGTGATATTGTGGTGCTTCTGGGTGGTCACTATGGATGTAGTAATGGGGATGCGATCGCTCGGATAATTCATCAATAGGCGAACCCATATCTACTATTTCCCCAGCATCATTTACTAAAGTTACATCTACAGCCGCACCTGTACTGTGAGGAGGGGGAGTTTTTTCATCAAAACTCGGTACAGCCCAAATTTCATAAACGGATTCCCAAATCTCTTGGCGTTGGGTTGATGATAACTCAGTCTCAGTTAATCCCTGCTGTTGTAAAGCCTGAGCAAAACTGTAATCTACCATAAACTGTTGTACAGCCACAGGACGATAAGCATCAAAGATTTGGATATACCAACCAGGACGCAGTGATTGTAAATAATTTTGGGCTTGAATTAAATTATCAATCACAGTTTCCCGCAAACAATAAGGTGAATGTTCCCGATAGTTCGCACCGAGTTTTTCGTAAGGATGGGGAGATTCCACTGCAAATAATTCTACAGGAATCGGTACTAGGGATTCACCACATTCGACGATGGGGATTTGGTGGTAAGGTCTCATTAGTTTAAAGGAAATTACGAGTGTGCGCCTTGCAGAAATCAAATAGGAGTCCGATATTCCTCTAAATCTAGAAAATTGTTACCCCAGATTCCGGCAAGGTTTTATCTTAACTGTCAGGAAGGCGTTGACACAAACAGATGATCATTCCGGCGTTTCTAGCTTTTTCTCTGTTCCTTGTCCGCAGATATTCGTAACTTTGATAACTTTGATATTTTCGCAATTGTTCAAAATAAACAGCAAAAATATGATAAGTTTGATACACATTTATTAAGAATAGTTACAATCGCGGTAACAGAAGGAAATATTTTTATGGTAGATTCCCACGATAATAATTCACCCCATGAGGTTGTGATCGTTGGTGGTGGCTTTGGTGGACTGTATGCGGCTAAGGCACTGGCTAAGGCTAATGTAAATGTTACTCTGATTGATAAACGTAACTTTCACTTATTCCAACCGCTTTTATACCAAGTTGCTACAGGTACGCTATCACCGGCTCATATCTCTTCGCCATTGCGTTCTTTACTCAACAAAAGCAAAAATACTCAGGTTTTGCTGGGAGAAGTAAATGATATTGATCCAGAAGCCCAACAGGTGATTATGGATGATCAGTTAGTACCTTACGATACGCTGATTGTGGCGACTGGTGCTAAACATTCCTATTTTGGTAAGGATAATTGGGAAGAGTTCGCCCCTGGGTTGAAAACGGTGGAAGATGCTATACAAATGCGTCGCCGGATATTTATGGCCTTTGAAGCGGCGGAAAAAGAAACTAACCCGGAAAAACGTCGGGCTTTGTTAACTTTTGTGATTGTGGGTGGTGGTCCAACAGGTGTAGAATTGGCGGGTGCGATCGCAGAATTGGCATACCAAACTCTGAAAAAAGATTTTCGCAACATCGACACATCCGAAGCGGAAATTTTACTTTTGGAAGGAATGGATCGGATATTACCACCTTTTGCCCCTGAGTTATCACAAACAGCAGCAGCATCTCTGGCAAATTTGGGTGTAACTGTACAGACTAAAACTTTAGTCACAAATATTGAAAACGACATCGTGACTATGAAAGTCGGCGACGAAGTGAAACACATCGCTGCTAAGACTGTCTTGTGGGCCGCAGGGGTGAAAGCTTCCGCAATGGGGAAAGTGCTAGCAGAACGTACAGGGGCTGAGTGCGATCGCGCCGGGCGGATAATTGTAGAATCTGACTTGAGTATTCAGGGTCATAAAAACATTTTTGTAGTGGGAGATTTAGCTAATTTCTCTCATCAAAATGGCAAACCCTTACCTGGTGTTGCACCAGTAGCCAAACAAGAAGGAGAATATGTCGCTAAACTGATCCGAAAACAGCTTCAAGGTCAGACTTTACCCCAGTTTAATTATACAGACCAGGGTAGCTTGGCAATGATTGGGCAGAATGCCGCCGTTGTAGATTTAGGCTTCATGAAACTGAAAGGTTTCTTTGCTTGGCTATTTTGGTTAGTAATTCATATCTACTTCCTCATGGAGTTTGAAAATAAATTATTAGTGATGATTCAGTGGGTCTCGAACTACATCACTCGTAATCGTGGGGCGAGATTGATTACTAATCAACAAGGATCTCCAGAAGCAAAACCTGTTCCCAGTCAGAGTCATTACCCGACTCCAGAAAACAGATTAAAAGTGAATGTTTAGTAACTTTACTTTGTAGCTCTTAAATTCCATAGGCGATCGCGTAAATACTCATTCGAGATGCGATCGCCTAAAACAATATGAAATGAAAAAGTCTGAAGTTGGATATTTTACCTTCCATACTCCAGACTCTACCTTTATTTTATCAAACTCCCCAGGCCGGATTCGAACCAGCGACCAATCGATTAACAGTCGATCGCTCTACCACTGAGCTACTGAGGAACGCTCACAGTTATACATATTAAGACTAAATCTAGGATTTGGCAAGTCTTTTCTTAAACTTTTTTTTGCCGATGTTGAATACCCATAACATTACAGCCGAAATGCAATCTAGCGGCTGGTTTCGGGCTTTTTGATTTGAGGCTCTACTGTAATCCCATCCGTAATTCAGCCAGTCGTTGTCGCGCTTTAGCATCAATAGAGTTAGCCAAGAACCGACTTTTAGATTGTTTGCGCTTTTGATACTTATGTCGCATCCGACAAACTGTAGTTTCTACTTCACCACACAACTGCTGTGCCGATAACCATTCCGCACCATATCCCTGTACTGTCAACTGCTGGGCGCGGTCAGATGTAGCCACAATCACGCGATGAATCAGAGATTGTGCTTTTTGATAGCGCAGAGATGCACAGGATTTCTCAATATAGGTGTCTGCTGTTTGCCCAAAATCGGTGTAATGAACGGATAAGAGTTCCGTAATAACTTCTTGATTACTAGGGGCTTTATGATATTGGGCATCAAAAACTATTTGAGTATCATAACCTTGAAATGAGCTGTAACCAGTCATAGCTTCTACCAGTTCCCCGCGTGCGGCTTCTAATCCTGCATGATCACGGGTTTTTTTCAGACAAGGCCAAGCACCAATGATGTTGTAGCCGTCTACTAACAAAACGGCTGGAAGTAACGAACGAGGCATGGTTTTTAATCACAATTATCTAGAGTTAACAAAATTCATTCATAGGTTTTATAGTAATTGAAGTATTGTGTGTAACTCTATGTTACAAATCAGTAAAAAATCGGATCAAAATCGAGAATATGAGCCGCAAAAGCTTTCCCAAAAAGAAACGCGCCTAATTTAGACGCGCTGGAATTGTTAGTAATTATTCAGAAAAATACATGGGATAAAATGGATGTTTAAGAAGCTTGATCATCCATTGTCATCAAACGTTGTTTAAGACGTTGAGGATCACCTTTATCGATCAAACAGCCTTTTTCTAGTAAAAAAGCGCCATCACAGTAATTCAACTCATCTAGGCGATGAGTCACCCACAAAGCTGTAATTCCCCGACTTTTAACTAGATTACGGACACTAGCCACTAAATCCAATTGGCTATCTGGATCGAGTAAAGCTGTGGGTTCATCTAACAATAAGATTTCACAATGCCGAGCGATCGCACCGGCGATCGCCACTCGTTGTTTTTGTCCCCCACTCAAAGCATAGATCGGGCGTAATTGTAAAGCAGATAACTTTACCGAACCTAGCGCCTCCTCTACCCTTGTTCTCACCGTAGCCGGCGGCAACTTTTCTTCCACCAGTCCGAAAGCCACATCAGCACCAACAGTTGGCATTACCAGTTGATGATCAGGATTTTGAAAGACAAAACCAACAGGTTCTAAAACCTTAATTTCACCGGAATCAGGAGCTAATAGCCCAGCCAATAGTCGGAGTAATGTAGATTTGCCACTGCCATTTGTACCCAAAAGCATCCAAAATTCACCGATGGGGACTTCTAGAGAACAAGATTGGATTGCCTTTGTCCCATTAGGCCAACTAAAATCTAAATCCTTGATCTCAATGCCAACTTCTGACATCATTCACACCTTATTCAGCAGTTACCGCAAAAAAGCCTGGTGGTCTACCTCCACCGGTACTTGCACCATCTTTCTCAACAACCTGGACTCCAGAAATTTCGCTAGAACGGACAGCAATTTTCTTTTCCGTCTTACCCTCACACTTAAGTTCCACGATGTCAGGGCTTCCAGAGCGCATTGCGGACAAAATTAGTTGATAGATCGCTTCAGCATCCTCTGCTGACTTACGTTGTACTGATACGGGGAAGGCAGTATTTTTGATACTTAAGTCAATGGTAAACATTTAGGATTAGTCAAACAGAACTGTAGGACTCAATTTTAACGTTAGGAGATTGGAAAGTGGGAATTATGAAGAGGCAGGGAGGTGTGGGAGGTGTGGGGAGTGTGGGAGGTGTGGGGTGTGTGGGGTGTGTGGGGAGTACAGAATTTTAGATTGCAGTCTAATCCAAAATCCAAAATCCAAAATCTAAAATTGATTGACTAATGACTAAATCAAGAATTTAGTGGAAAAATTAACACTTTGCCATTATAATTATGAGAGTCGGTAAAAATTTGTAAACTAGATTGACAATCTGGTAAACTGTCTGCATACAGATAAATGTAAAAAGTTTATCTATAAAACAGACCTGTACTTATAAACATTTGGAGATTCGTTCTCATGACCATCGCAGTTGGACGCGCCCCTAGTACAAGAGGGTGGTTTGACGTATTAGACGACTGGTTAAAACGCGATCGCTTCGTATTCGTAGGCTGGTCAGGGATATTATTATTCCCCTGCGCTTACCTAGCACTAGGCGGTTGGTTAACCGGTA